>SXXZ01000235.1 GCA_005789375.1 Verrucomicrobiales bacterium
CTTGGGTTGCCCACCCAGTCTATCGGTGGTGGGTTGGCAGCCTTGCTGTTGTCGATGTCGGTGTGCGCCGTCTTGGGCGTGGTCATAGAAAAGCTCGCCTACAAGCCGTTGCGTCAGCGGTCCACCCTCACGGTGCTGATCACCGCCATCGGCGTCTCGTTGCTCATCCAGAATGTGGCGCAGAATTCTCGGCTTGGTTTTGGCCCAAACCCCAAGGCGTTCCCGGCGCTCTTTCCATCCCAGCAGCTCCACTTCGGTGCTTTGACTGTCTCGACCCACCAGTTGGTGGTGCTGGGGGTCGCCCTCAGTCTCCTGGGGTTGCTCTACTGGATTGTGCATCACACCCGCATCGGCACCGCCATGCGGGCCTTGTCGTTCAACGCCACCGCCGCCTCGTTGGTGGGTATTAACAATGACCGGATTATTTCTTTCACCTTCGGTCTAGGATCGGCCCTCGCCGGCGCGGGCGGAGTCCTCTACGCAATGAACTACCCGAGCATCGATCCCTTGATGGGCACGTTGCCGGGGCTCAAAGCCTTCGTCGCTGCGGTGCTGGGCGGCATCGGAAATCTGCCGGGCGCGGCGCTGGGCGGGTTGCTCATCGGCTTAGTGGAAACCTTCGTGTCGGGCACTCGCCTCTCGACCTTCCGCGATGCCATCGCCTTTGGCATCCTCATCGCCATCCTCCTGTTCCGGCCCGCGGGTCTGCTAGGCAAACTCAAGGTGGAGAAGGTCTAACCATGGTGTTTCCTGTTGCCCAACGCTGGTTGCTCGCAGCCCTGATCCTCGCAGGGGTGGCCTCGGCTGTTTCGGGCTCGATGGATCCCTACTTTCTGGACGTGGTGATGGGGGTGGGAGTCAGTGTGGTGTTGGCCTCCAGCCTCAATCTTATCAATGGCTTCACGGGCCAATTCTCGCTGGGACACGCGGGTTTCATGGCCGTGGGTGCGTACACCTCAGCCATGTTGACCACGGTGGTGGCTCCTCGGTTGGGTTGGAATCCCGTTCTCTTGCAGTGGGTCTTTTTTCCAATGAGCCTCATTGCTGCGGGCTTGCTCGCCGCAGTGGCCGGTTTGGCGGTTGGAGCCCCTTCGCTCCGGCTCAAGGGCGACTACTTGGCCATCGTGACCCTGGGTTTTGGGGAAATTATCCGCGTGGTTCTCCAGAACATGGACATGGTGGGCGGTGCCCGAGGGCTAACTGGGGTGCCCGCCTACAGCAACCTGTTTTGGACCTTCGGCACCGCGGCCCTAACCGTGTACACCGTCTGGGCGCTTCTTAACTCGACCCATGGGCGCGGCTTTTTGGCGGTGGCCGACGATGAGGTGGCTGCTGAAGCCATGGGCCTCGATACAACCCGCTATAAGATCACGGCCTTCGGCATCGGGGCTTTCTTTGCTGGCGTGGCAGGGGGTTTGTACGCCCACCTCAAGGGTTATCTCAACCCCGGTGGATTCTCCTTCGACAAGAGCATCGAGATTGTGGTGATGGTGATCCTCGGAGGCATGGGGCGTCATGCCGGTGTGGTCTTTGCGGCGATCTTGTTGACCCTGCTCCCGGAGGGTCTCCGTGAATTGGGCAGTCGCTCGGTGCCCAATCCCTTCGGAGGCGCGGCCTGGTCGTTGGACTGGATCAAGGAAATGCGAATGATCCTCTACTCCCTGATGCTCATCGTGCTGATGTTAATGCGTCCGCAGGGATTGTTTCATCGGAGTGAACGTCGGAGGCGGGGCGCATGAGCACTTCCTTGCTGCAACTGACCAACGTGACCATTCGCTTTGGCGGCTTGACGGCCGTTTCTTCGGTTACGGCCGACGTTCGGGAAGGGGAGTTGGCCGGACTCATTGGTCCCAATGGAGCGGGCAAAACCACCCTCTTCAACCTAATCACCGGCGTGTATCAGCCCACTGAGGGAGGCATCGAGTTTGCGGGCGCGAGCACTGCGGGAGCCAAACCCTTTCACCTGACCGAGCGCGGGATCGCCCGGACCTTCCAGAACATCCGTCTCTTCCCCAGCTTGTCGGTCTCCGACAACGTTCGGGTGGCCTTCCACCGTCACCTGGAGCACCGGACCTGGCAGTCGTGGTTGCGCAGTGGGCGCTTCCACGCCGAGGAGGCCGAATTGCGAGAACGAACCCGTGAGTTGCTAAGCCTCTTTAATCTGGAGCGCGTCCGGGAGGCTCCGGCTAAAAGTCTCTCCTACGGGGACCAGCGGCGCCTGGAGATCGTTCGAGCGCTGGCCACAGGGCCCAGGCTGCTCCTGCTCGATGAACCGGCCGCGGGCATGAACCCGTCCGAGAAGGACGAGTTGATGCGGTTAATCCGTTTTGTGCGGGACCGCTTTCGCTTGGCCGTGCTGCTCGTGGAGCATGACATGAAGGTGGTGATGGGTATTTGCGAGCGCATCCATGTTCTGGAATATGGGCGGAAGATCGCCGAGGGGTCGCCCGAGAAAATTCGCGTCGACCCCAAGGTCATTGCCGCCTACCTGGGAGACTAGAAAACACCCAACCTTGCCGTTCCCGCCGTGCTAGAAGTCCACAATCTGAGTGTCCAATACGGTGCCATCACCGCCCTCCACGGCATCTCGTTAACGGTGCCGGCGGGCGGCATCGTGACCCTCATTGGCGGCAACGGCGCGGGCAAGACCACCACGCTTCGGGCCATTTCCGGCATGGTGAAGCCCACCTCGGGGCGGATCCTCTTTGACGGCCAAGACATCACGGGGTTGGCCCCGCATGAAATTGTTCGCCGGGGTCTGGCCCATTCGCCAGAAGGGCGACTGGTTTTTGCCAATCTGACGGTGATGGAAAACCTTCAGATGGGTGCCTACTTGCAGCGGGATTCTCAGTGGATTGCTTCGGAGCTCGGGTATGTTTTCGGCATGTTTCCTCGGCTTCGGGAGCGCCGCGAGCAGCACGCGGGCACCCTTTCCGGCGGAGAGCAGCAAATGTTGGCCATCGGCCGGGCGTTAATGAGTCGCCCGCGATTTCTCATGCTCGACGAGCCCTCCCTGGGCATCGCTCCGCTGTTGGTGAAGGAGATCTTTGCTCGGTTGGTCGAACTCAACCGCGAACGTTCGCTGCCTATCCTGCTCGTTGAGCAGAACGCCCACCTGGCCCTAGAGGTGAGCACCCATGGCTACGTCTTGGAGACAGGGCGGGTTCTCTTGTCCGACCGTTCGTCAGTCCTCCGCGACAGTCCTGAAGTGCGCAGCGCCTATTTGGGCGGCTGATGCCACCACCTCGGGTAAAAGAAGGGCCCCTTCGGCCGCAGTTGGGTGGGTGATGCCTCGTGGTTACCGGAGGTTTTCTGAATTTAATTCACAGTTGTAAACGATTGGTGAAACCCCCGTTACATTTGCGGCGTCTGGCGCAATGAATGGGAGGGATTCCGAGAACAAGTTTACGAGGTGGGCGATATCAACCGATGCCGATCTGGGTCGTTCTGTGGACCTGTCTCTGGTGGGTTGTCACTCCCTTAGCGGCTCTGGATCGTCAGTTCTGGGATGGAGGTAAGGTGCCCCGTAATCCGGTTCGAGGAACTTGGTCGCTGGAGGATGCGTTTCCCACCTTAGGACCTCTACCGGGGACCCTCGGTTTTGCCGTCCCACCTGGGGAAACCAACCGGATCATCTTCCTGAACATGGGGGGCGTGGCTTACGAAGTATCCTTGTCCAACAAACTATCCAGTCGGTTGTTTTTGGACCTCTCGGACCGTGTCTTCTTCGAACAGGAGTCTGGCATGTTGGGAATGGCCTTCCATCCGAGGTTTCAAACCAATGGGTGGGTCTTCGTTTATTATTCCTCCAAAG
>SXXZ01000032.1 GCA_005789375.1 Verrucomicrobiales bacterium
CTCGATCACCTCTTCTGCTATCTGATCGGGCATCGCGGCCGCCGGGGTATCCCGCCGCTGGCTGTACTTGAACAGGAAGGCCTGATCGAACTGGACCTGCTGGCACAGAGAGAGCGTCTCCTGGAAGGCTTCTTCGGTCTCGCCGGGGAAACCCACGATGATGTCGGTGCTGACGCCCATGTCAGGACGGACTGCGCGGAGCTTCGCAATAATCTCCAGGAAGCGTTCTCGGGTGTATCCCCGGTGCATGAGTTTGAGCAGGCGGTTGGATCCGCTTTGGACGGGCAAGTGCGCGCTCTCCACCAGTTTCTGGAGGCGACCGTAGGCTTCTACAAGGTCGTCGCCGTAGCCCTTAGGATGGGGCGAGGTGAAACGGATGCGATCGATGCCTTCGATGGCGTGGACCGCTTCGATGAGTTGGACAAAGGCGCTGCGGCCGTCCTGCACCGGGTACATCCGGCGGCCATAGCTGGTGACAATCTGGCCAAGCAAAGTGACCTCGCGGACCCCGCGTGAGGCCAGTTCTTGGCACTCGGCGACGATATCCTCCAAGGGGCGGCTCCGCTCCTCACCCCGGGTGGAGGGCACAATGCAAAAGGTGCAGTGCTGGTTGCACCCTTGCATGATGCTGACAAAGGCAGTGACGGGTCGGGAATCGTTGCCAACGCCATGACCCAGATGCTCGCGGATGGCCGACTCGCTGCCGGGTTCATCGGCCGTGTCCACGACCTTGTCGCGCGAACCGGACAGCAGCGCATCGAGGTATTCCCCGGTTCGGTGAGTTTTCTGTGTCCCGAGTACGAGGTCGACTCCGGGCAATTGGTCGATAAGTTCGCTCCCCCGGCTCTGGGCCATGCAGCCCAAGAAGCCGAAGATCTTTTTGTTCCCGCGCTTGCGGTCTGCACCGATGACATTCTGCATCCGGCTCAGGGCCTTCTGTTCGGCCATGTCGCGAACACTGCAGGTGTTGAGCAGGACGACGTCGGCCTCGCTCTCCGTGGGAGCCAGGGAGTAGCCGCGGGCCAAGAGTTGGACCGAGACAGCCTCGCTGTCCCGTTCGTTCATCTGGCAACCGTAGGTCTTGATGTAAACGCTGGGCATGGTGTCGAACGACAGAGGTCACGATATCCCGGTAGGCTCCGGGATGCCACGATCAAGCGCGCATTCTCCGGGAGGTCCAGTAAACCGCTGTTGGCCAATGGAATCGTTCCAGACTAGTATTCCCTTAGATGGGAACCATTGGGGAAATGATCGAATTGCCCGGACTGAAAGTTACGGTGGACCGGCTGCTCTACCAGCGTCTCCGGGCTGACCAGTCCGACAAGCCGCACTCGTTCATCTATTTCATTTCCATCCATAATGACTCTCCGGTTCCGGTGACCATCCGTGGGCGTAAGTGGGTGGTGACCCATGAGGACGACACGGTGTTGGTGGTGGAGGGCGATGGCGTGGTCGGAGAGACTCCGTTGATCGCTCCGGGCACCAAGTTTAGCTACAATAGTCGGCACATTATCGGAACAAATTCGGCAGTGGCCGAGGGTTCCTACCTGGGAGTCGACGATGCTGGGCGCTGCGTCGTGGTGCGAATCCCCCGTTTCCGTATGGAAGTCCCGGAGGCGAGCGAGTCCTGAAAGTGTGTGCTGCTGAAGACTCTAGTTTAGTCGTTGGATCGCGAGTTCAGAATCCAGTCGGCCACCTGCAGCCACCCATCGACGACAATCCCCGGATTCAGGGCTGATCCTTCGGTGCGTTCCAGTTCGGCCCCATAGCCCGTGCGCACCAGAAAACTCCGCCTCACTCCGGCATTCCAACCGGCCTCTAGGTCGATGCGTTTGTCGCCGACCATGTAGCTAGACGGGAGGTCGAGTTGAAATTCATCCCGGGCATCCCAGAGAAATTGGGGCGAGGGCTTGCGTCCGCGGCTCGGTTGATCCGGGGCTTCGAAGGCCGAATAAAATTTCAGGAATTCGACGCCGGCCTGGGCCATTTCGGACTGGATGTGGGCGTGGACCCGATCGACCTCCGTCTCGGTGAAATAGCCTCGGCCGACGCCGGATTGATTGGTGACCACCACCAGGGCAAACCCCGCGTTGCTCAAGCGCTTCAGCGCGGGGGCGGCTTCCGCGAAAAATTGGACCTCTTCAGGGCGGTGCAAGTAATGCTTTTCGTGGATGAGCGTTCCGTCCCGATCCAGGAATATCGCGGGTCTCATGGGGATCAGGCGTTGGCGGTGAAGGTTGCCAGAAGTTCGGCTGGACTGACAGTGGCTGTGCCCCGTTTACCCACCACCACTCCGGCGGCGTGGTTGGAAAAGACGGTCGCTTCGACCGGCGAGGCTCCAGCCGCGATGGCCAGCGTGAAGGCGGCGATGACCGTGTCTCCGGCTCCGGAGACGTCGAAGACTTCGCGGGCGACTGTGGGGACATGGAAGGGGGGCTCATTGCGCCGGCACAAGAGCATGCCCAATTCGCCCAGGGTAACGAGCAACAGGGCGGGCCGCAGGTTTTCCTGAAGTCGTTGAACGGCCTCCTGGAGCGGTGAGTCGGCCATGGGATTGGTTGCGCGGACCGAGTCTTCGACCCCAGCCAACTCGAAAACTTCCTTTCGGTTGGGAGTGATCAAGGAAAGCCCGCGCAAGTTGAGTTGGTGCACCGGCTTGGGATCCACGCTCAGCCAGCAACCGGCTTCTTTGCAACGATCTCGGATGCCATCGAGGAGTGCCTGAGTGACCACGCCTTTGCCGTAGTCGCCCACCACCACGGCATCGAGTCGGGGAAGGGCACGCTCGAGTTTGGTCAGCAGTGCCTGAGTAGCGGCCGCGTCGATCTCACCTCGGGTTTCGCGGTCGAGGCGCACGATCTGCTGTTGACCGGCGACGATGCGCATTTTGGTGGTGGTGCGTCGCCGTGTCGAACTGACAAGACTGCGGCAGCCGATGCGTTCGGAGGCGAGCAAATCCCGTAGGGTTTGGCCGGCCTCGTCCTTGCCAATCACCCCAGCTAAATCGGCGCTGCCACCCAGGGCGGTGACGTTGCGGGCAACATTGGCCGCACCACCGGGCATCAGATTCTCCCGGTCAAAATCTACGATGGGCACCGGGGCC
>SXXZ01000236.1 GCA_005789375.1 Verrucomicrobiales bacterium
CCGCACCTATCGTCAATCCTCGGCGCCCTCCGAAGCGAAGGCTGAGCGGGACCCGAACAACTCACTCCTGTCCCGACACGTTCCAACCCGGCTGGAAGCCGAGGCCATTCGCGACACCCTGCTCTGGATCACGGGCGCCCTCGATGCAACCCCATTCGGGCCCGGCACTTTGGATGAATCCAGCCGTCGCCGGAGCATTTATTTTACAATCAAACGCAGCCAACTCATTCCGGCCATGCAGGTCTTCGATGCTCCGGAACCTCTGGTCAGCCAGAGCACCCGGCCAGCCACCACCATTGCACCCCAAGCCCTCTGGCTCATGAACAACCCGAAAGTCCGGGAGTGGACCACTGGATGGGCCCATCGGTCGGCGAACAACGCGACCCAAGAACCGTCCCAATGGGTTACAAGCGCCTACCGACGAGCCCTGCAGCGATCTCCCAGCCCGGTGGAATCGAAGGCCTCCATCGACTTCCTGAAGCAACAAACCGAACGGTACCGGCAGGCAGGGAGCGCTCAACCTGAACTGCAGTCCGCCACGGATTTGCTGCAAACCCTCATCAGCCTCAACGAGGTGATCTATGTGGACTAACCTCCGCTCCTCTACGGCCCTCTGGTTTAAACGGCTGCAACCCCTCGCGGTCCTGTCTGTCCTCTTGCTGTCGAACTCCGCCTCCGCAAAAACCTCCTCCAAGGGACAGGCCCTCAATGTGGTGTTCATGCTCGCCGACGACCTCGGTTGGGCCGAGTTGGGCAGCTACGGTCAACAGAAGATCCCGACGCCCCATCTCGACCGACTGGCTTCTCAGGGCATGCGCTTCACCCGTCACTACAGCGGCGCCCCGGTCTGCGCCCCGTCGCGCTGCGTGCTGCTCACGGGTCGCCACACCGGTCATGCAGAGATCCGCGGTAATATTCAGGCCAAGACCGCCTTCCCTCAGTTCGATGAAGGCCAGTATCCCTTGAGCACCAGCGCCCAGACAGTGGCCCGGGTCTTCCATCAAGCCGGTTACGCGACGGGGGCCATCGGCAAATGGGGCCTGGGCCCGGTGGGCAGCACCGGCGATCCCAACGCCCAAGGATTCGACCTCTTCTTCGGTTACAACTGTCAGGCGGTGGCTCACAGCTACTACCCGACCCATCTGTGGCGGAATACCGAACGGATTCCCCTCAATGCTCATCCGGTACCCGGCCACCGTGCTCAAGCCGAGGGCGAAGTCCGACTGGAAGACCAAACGGCGGAAGATTACGCCCCTACGAGGATGATGGCCGAGGCCGAGCGATTCATCAGCGATCACCGCGCGGATCCATTTTTTCTCTATTTGGCCTTCATCGAACCCCATGTGGCGATGCATCCGCCCAAGGCATCGGTCGATCGGTTTCCGAAATCCTGGGATGACGAACCCTATCGAGGGCAGAATGGCTACCTGCCCCACCCTCGCCCGCGTGCCGCCTACGCGGCCATGATCTCGGACCTGGATGACCATGTAGGCCAAGTGCTGCGGGCCCTGGATTCAGCCGGACTGACCGACCGCACATTGGTGATCTTTACCAGCGACAATGGCACCACCCATCCGGCCGGCAAAAATCCCCGCTTCGGTACCGGTGGCGTAGACTCCTCCTTCTTCAATAGCACAGCCGGACTGCGGGGTTTCAAGGGATCGGTCTACGAAGGCGGCCTCAGAGTTCCTCTGATCGCCCGGCTTCCTGGACGGATCCGGGCTGGCTCAGTAAACGACCGCCCGAGCTACTTCGCCGATTGGTTTCCCACTCTCTGCGAGGCGACGAGTCTGAAGACACCCCTCAACCTAGATGGTCAAAGTCTTTGGCCTCAACTCACGGGCCGCAAGGGCCCGGGCCAGCACCGCCCGATGGTCTGGGTATTTCCGGAGTATGGAGGCCAAGTCGCCGTGCGCATGAACGATTTCAAAGCGGTCCGGCAGCGGCTCAAAACGCCCCAACCCGGAGCCTGGGAACTCTACGACCTAAAGGCCGATCCCAACGAAGGGACCGACCTTGCAACCCGTCACCCAGAGCTCATCGCCCGTGCCGAGGAGATCCTTCGGGATCAGGTCCATGACAACCCGATCTTTCCTGTTCCCATTCCTGGCCTTCGACCGAAGAACCCCAACGTTCCATGAATCCCCATCCTACTCTGAACGGCCCCCTCTCGCGTCGTGACCTCCTCCGCCGTGCCGGTCACGGGGCCGGCCTTCTGGCCTTGGCCGGATTGCTCGATGAGCAGCGCCTCCTAATACCACGGGCGATGGCCGCCCCCTCTGCCGATCCGCTGGCCCCACGCCCCCCGCAACTCAAGACCCGGGCCAAATCGGTCATCTGGCTCTTCATGAACGGCGGCCCAAGCCAGGTGGATACCTGGGACCACAAGCCGGAGTTGACACGCCGCCACGGTCAGGAGTTGCCGGGTTTCGACAAGAAGACCGGATTTTTCACCGAATCAGTAGGGCCCTTGATGAAGTCTCCCTTCGCCTGGGCTCAGCACGGCCAGAGCGGCACCTGGGCCAGTGATTTGTTCCCGCACCTGTCGCGACATGTGGACAAGATGGCCTTCCTGCACTCCTGCCACACCGAGTCCAACAACCACAGCCCCGCGCTCTTCATGATCAACACGGGCTCGACTCGCATGGGGTTCCCCTGCGTCGGTTCCTGGATGACTTACGGCCTGGGGAGCGAAAATCGCGACCTGCCGTCCTTTGTTGTGATGAGCGACCCACTGGACCGCGGGTTGCCCAAGGGGCAGGCCAGCAACTGGGGGGCTGGCTTCCTGCCCAGCGTCTATCAAGGTACTTGGCTCCGGCCCAAGGGGGATCCTATCGACAACCTAAACCGAGCGGCCGGCATGAATGCGGAGGCTCAACGCGCCCAATTGGATTTGCTCCGATCACTCAACCAGCAACACCTGGCCCAGGCGGGATCCCAAAACGAACTGGGGGCACGGATCGAAAGCTTCGAACTGGCCTACCGCATGCAATCGGCTGCACCGGAGGCTTTCGGCATTGAGCGCGAGCCGGAACATCTCAAACACCTCTACGGCCTCGATCAATCCCACTGCCGTCATTTCGCTGCCCAATGCCTGACAGCCCGCCGCATGGTCGAACGCGGTGTCCGCTTTGTTCAGATCTATTCCGGCGGCATGGAAAACCAACGCAGTTGGGACGGTCACGAAGACATCGGCGGAAATCACCGGGGTTTCGCCCGCGAGACCGATCAACCCATCGCCGGACTCTTGGCCGATCTCGAGCAACGCGGGTTGTTGGACGAGACCCTGGTGATCTGGGGCGGAGAGTTTGGTCGCCTGCCTGTCTCCCAAAAGGGCGGCAATCCGGGTCGAGACCACAATCCCCACGCCTTCACTTATTGGCTGGCAGGCGGCGGGGTCCGTGGCGGTGTGCATCACGGCGCCACCGATCCCTTTGGTCACAAGGCCGAAGTTGACAAGGTGAGCGTCAATGACCTCCACGCGACCATCCTACACCTCATGGGGCTAGATCATGAGCGACTGACCTTCTTCAACAACGGGCGCAATTTCCGGCTCACCGATGTGGCTGGCGAGGTCGTCCGTTCGATCGTCGCCTAAAAAACCCGAGATTGGATTTTTGGGGGTTCAAGGACATCATTGAATTCCGTGCTGAGAGCGTCGCCACCGTCCTCCTAGGTTATTCGGTGTCGCTGATTCACTCCGCCACAGCTCTGATTTCATCCATGTCCCTGAAACGCACCCCCCTCTTCACAGCCCACCAGCAACTCGGCGGCAAGCTCATCGAGTTCGGGGGCTGGGAAATGCCCGTCCAGTACACATCGATCGTCGAGGAACACCATGCGGTCCGCCGCTCGGCTGGAATCTTCGATATCAGCCACATGGGCGAAATCTGGTTCGAAGGGCCCAAGGCATTAGCATTCCTCAACGGGTTGCTGACCAACGACCTGCGAAAACTAACCCTTGGCCTCGGCCAATACACCCACCTGTGTCTCGAGACCGGCGGCACCATCGATGATTTGTACGCCTATCGGGTCGCCGAAGAAACCTACCTACTCATCATTAACGCCGGCCGAATAGACGCTGACGTGGCATGGCTGGAGACCCGTTGGAATGCCTTTCCGGATCGCGCTGAAGTGCGCATGAACCACGTGTCGGCCACCACGGGTGCCATCGCCATTCAGGGGCCGCGTGTTCCAGAATTCATCGACGCCCTGTTCCCAGGCCATTCGCTCGGCGGGGTCACTGGTGTGTCTGCCTCAGCGTTGGCCAAGAACCAAATCGGGCGGTGGGACCAAGACGGTCAAGCTCTCTGGGTCGCCCGTACCGGCTACACCGGTGAGGACGGATTCGAAGTGGTGGCTCCGAACGCCTTGCTGGAACCCCTCTGGCTAGCCGCCCTCGCCGCCGGTGCCTCCGTGGGCATTCGCCCCTGTGGCCTCGGAGCCCGAGACACCTTGCGGACGGAAGTCTGCTATCCGCTCTACGGCCACGAACTCGACGAACAAACCTCGCCAGTAGAGGCGGGACTAGGCTTCTTCATCGCCTGGGACAAGGGAGACTTTATTGGTCGTTCCGCGCTGTTGAAACAAAAGGAAGAGGGGCTTTCCAAGAAATGTGTTGCCTTCCGGATGACCGAAAAATCAGCTCCGCCTCGTCCGAGCTATCCAGTCGTGGTGGCCGATGCCGTGGTCGGGACGGTGGTCAGCGGCACCCAAAGTCCCACACTGAACGCGGGTATTGGCATGGCCTATGTTCCGCCCTCTTTGACAACTCCAGGAACCGCTATTCAGATCGAGATCCGTGGCAAGCGGTTTGCGGCCGAAGTGGTTAAGAAGCCGTTCTATCGCAAGGCCTAGCCCCGCCTGAAAAGCAACAGGGTCCGCCTCATCGGCATGAAACCGGATGGACCGGACCCTGTTGGCGTGAGAAATTTACGAGGGAATCCCAGCGAATAGTACGGACGTTTCGATTGTTTGAAACCTCAGTGGGCCACTTGAACATTCGAGGCCAGCCCGAAGATATTTAGAGTCCGGATGAGGATCCAGGTCAGATCCATCTGATACCAGCGGAGACCATGCCGGGCCGACTGCGGATGTGCATGGTGGTTATTGTGCCACCCCTCACCCAGCGAAACCACTGCGACGGCTGCATTGTTGCGGCTCTCATCACGAGTCTTGAAGGGTTGTGTACCCCAGAGATGGCAAATGGAATTCACGCTCCAAGTTGCATGGTGTCCCATGAATACCCGGGCAAGACCGCCCCAAAGAAATCCCGTTAAAGCCCCCATCCACGTTTGGGTGATCAAGCCACCGAGAATTCCGGGAAGAACCAGTCCGGTCAGTGCCCACCAAACAAAACCGCGGTGGATCACACGGGCCACCGGATCCTTAGAGAGGTCAGGCAGGCTGCGAACGGTCATCGCATCGGCGCCGCGGAACATCCAGCCCATGTGGGCGTGCCAGAAGCCGAGCGTCAGGCCCTTCATGCCCTCACCGTGTTCGTGGGGTGAATGGGGGTCACCCTTCACATCGCTGTGCTGGTGATGACGGCGGTGCGTGGCCACCCAGAAGAACAACGGTCCTTGAACCGCCATCGATCCGGCGATGCCGAACAACGCGCGAATAAAGGCTGGGCAGGTGAAGCTGCGGTGGGTGAAGAGGCGATGGTAGCCCCCGGTAACACCAAAACCTGCGATCAAGTACATGATCACAAAGAGGATGACATCCAACGGCCGAAGGATCTTGTTCCAAGCCAGCACGGCGGCCGTTATGAAACCGATCCAAGGCACGAGGACTGCCACCAAGGTGAAAATCTGGGTGCGACGAACGCCCGAACTAGGGGTAGATGCTGCTGGCTGACTGGTCACTTGGCTGGAACCTGCAGATCCTGGAAGTGGAAAACGAGACATTTTTAAAAAAAATACCTGCACCCATTGCAGATTGGACAACAAACGCTGCAAATGCCTTTTTGTCTACCATCGACCGACAAGATTCATCACATCTTCTCAAACCGATGCGGCCGTGGGATGCGACCAGGGGCTGCGATAGGGCCGCGCCAACAGGCGTGTGGCCTCAGTATCCCCAACAATGGTGTGGGTTTTGGGATCCCAGCGCAGGGTTCGCCCACCGAGTTGCTGCGACAAGTTAGCTAAGACGCAGGAGGCTGTGGACATGTGCCCCTGCTCGATATCGGCCACCGGCTTAGACCCGCTGAGGCGGCACTCCAGCAAGTTGCGCATGTGTCCGCGAATGGCGGGAGCGCAGTGCTTCTCTAGATCCTTTTCGGTCTGGTCTTCCGGATACTGGTCAAGCTCCATGCCGACATCCTTGTGCACCGGATTGCCACCGCCCTGCGGCGTGTAGTCGTAGCCAAAGACACTGGCCTTGAGAGTGCCCTTGTCGCCATAGAACGTGGCACTCCAAGGGTACTTGGGGTCGCCGCCCTCACCCCAAGTCCGATGGGTCCAGCGCACTTGCAAATTACCAAAGTCGAAGGTCGCGGTCTGCGTATCGGTGATGTTGGCCCGGCTCGCCTTGTCCACCAGGATGCCGCCATTGGAACTGACCGAGATGGGCCATCCGAGGTCCATCATCCAGCGAACCATGTCCAGCATGTGGATGCACATGTCGCCCACGATGCCATTTCCATATTCCGAGAACGCCCGCCATCCGCGCGGATGGACCATTTTGTTGTAAGGCCTCATGGGTGCGGGGCCGGTCCACATCTCATAATCCAGCCATTCCGGCGGCGCGGTGTCGGGCGCGGTGGCCAAGGTGTCCCGGGCCCGCATGTGCCAATAACAGCAGATTTCCACATGGGCGATGGTGCCCAGTTTGCCCTCGCGCAGGATGCGATCACGCGCCTCGATGAGGTGGGGTGTGCTGCGCCGCTGGGTGCCTACTTGCACCGTCCGACCGTATTTGCGGGCCGCCGCCAGCATGGCCTGACTCTCGACGATGTCCACACCTGTGGGTTTCTGCACATAAATGTCAGCCCCCGCCTTGCAGGCCTCGATCATAGGCAAGGCGTGCCAGTGATCCGGAGTCCCGATGAGCACCACATCCAAATCCTTCTCTGCCAGCATCTTCCGATAATCGCCGTAGGTCCGGGGCTGCTTGCCGGACTTCTGCCGCTGGGCCACCAACGCCGCCGCATCGCCTAGCATCCGGCGATCTACATCGCACAGCGAAACCACGTCCACCGGCGCGACTTGGATCAACCTCAGCAAGTCCGCCTTGCCGTACCAACCCGTACCAATCAATCCCACTCGAAGGGCTTTTTCCTGAGCGAATGTCGTCGGAACAAAGGTGGCGGCCGACAAGGCTGCGCCTGTTTGGAGAAACTTTCGGCGTGTCATGGCTCTTTGCTAGACAATCGAGCCCGCCAACTCAAGCCCGCTCCGGGCCCAATACCGACCTAATGTCGGCCGAGCGAGCCATTGGAGTACTTTGAACCTGTCACTTTATCATCACCCAAAGACACGGCTGAGCCGAACCCACACTTTGAACCTGTCACTCTGTTGTGATCGATGGCGATGGACCCTGGGGTCGCTCTGAGCGCTGGGCACTGAGGCAACGTCGCCGCCGAGCTCAAAGGCAGCGATCCAAGCGTTGCCCAAACATCGAACCGGTCACTGGAGGGCGCCAACAAACATATCATCCCATCAGGATTGATTGATTTGACTCTTGATTCCCTATCCGGACCGCCCATATTTGAATCTCATGATCCGCCACATCCACGAGATCCATCGGGAGAACGCCGGACGGGGCCGCCCCTCGTATTCCATCGAGTTCTTTCCGCCCAAGACTGAGGAAGGTGAGCGGGCGTTGTTTGAGAAGACCCTCCCTGCCCTCTTGGCCGCTCGGCCGGATTACTGTTCGGTGACCTACGGAGCCGGCGGATCCACCCGTGAAAAGACCTTGGGGATCGTCGAACGCATCCAGCGCGACTTCGGGTTAACGACGGTGATGCACCTGACTTGCGTCAACGCCGACAAGACCGAACTAGGATCAGTCATCGATGAAGCAAAAGCCCGCGGTGTGCGCAACATCTTGGCGCTGCGTGGAGACCCTCCCGGCGGTTCCGGCGAGTGGGTGCCAACCGAAGGAGGGTTCCGTTATTCCTCGGAACTCGTGGCCTACTTGAAAGAGATCGGCGACTTGAGCATCGGCACGGCTGGTTTCCCAGAAGGCCACATCGCCCAGACCGGCGGCAAACACCAGGATTGGCAGCACCTGGCCGACAAAATTCACCAGGGAGCCCATTTCGTAGTGACTCAGTTGTTTTACGACAACGACGACTACTTCGCCATGCGGGACCATTTGACAAAGACGTTGGGCGTCGATGTGCCATTGATCCCAGGCCTCCTGCCCGTCGTGGCTCGCAACCAGACCAAAAAATTCACAGCGCTCTGCGGAGCGCGGTTGCCCGAGCGGTTCCTCTCCCGCCTCGAAGCTCTGGGTGACGACGATGCCGCCGTGACCGCATTCGGCATCGAATACTGCACGCAGCAAATCGAAGAACTCATCCGGGGTGGCGCTCCGGGCGTGCACTTTTACACCCTGAACAAAGCTCACTCCACGGTTCAGATTCTCAAGAATCTAGGCCACGCCTGAGCTCCTCAGCCCGACTGCCCGGACCTTATGATTCGTCTCATTTGCCTGTCCCTCCTGTGGATCCACGTTGGGTTTCTCCGACTGAACGCCGAGTCTGAATGGCGTCCGTGGTTCGAAAAGATCAACGCCCGCTTGTGCGAAACATTGACCCCGCCACAGCGGTCTTCCTTAGCCGAACCACCCGTGCGAGTGACTACTGGCAAAAGCCCGTGGGTGGAATCCAAGGGTCGGCAAGTCTTGGTGAGCGACGACGCGCTGGAACTATGGTCTCGCCTCGCCTTGGCGATGGGCCGTGACTCCGCTTGCCCAGGCTATCTCGCTGAATTCCTTCGGCGTTGTGCCGATGCGCCCAACGGCATGGCTGCATTGCCCGACCCCGCAGAAATTCCGACCAAGAAGGCCCGCAAGCCAGTGACCGATGACCGGAATCAGCAACTCACGGCCTTCAATCAACTGGCTGCAACCTGGGTGGCTACCGAGCTCGTTCGCACGTTACTCACCCAGCCGGGGGGAGATTCGGCCAACGTTGGTTCAGCCCCCGTTGCGAACTCCCTCAGCGATGCCCAATCCCTCGATACCCTGCGCGAAGGCACACGTTTGGCAGCACGGAGCGGATACACCTCCGAAGCCCTTCAAAGCCTGGTGATCGCCTTACCGACCGGCGCTCCCACGCCCGAATGGGCCCGATCATTTCTTCCCTCCCAAACTCGGGGACCGGCTTTGGCTAAGGAGATTAAGAAGGTCGAGCGCAAGTCCCTCGGGCGCTGATCACCGTCCGCCGAACAAGCGTTTTAAGAGTGTCCTGCACTGCCTCTTTTCAGCGGCTCGCCTGAAGAAACTTTGCCTTCATCCTTGCTGTGAAGGCGTCTATCCCGTATTTCTTTGCGCCTCGGGATCGCGGGGTGGAG
>SXXZ01000237.1 GCA_005789375.1 Verrucomicrobiales bacterium
ACGCCTTCTTCGCCGCCGTGGAGCAGCGCGACCGTCCCGATCTGAAGGGCCTTCCAGTCATCGTGGGTGGTTCACCCTCCTCGCGTGGGGTTGTTTGTGCGGCGAGTTATGAAGCCCGGCGATTTGGAGTTCGATCGGCGATGCCCAGTCGCACGGCCGGTCGACTGTGCCCGCAGGGCGTTTTTCTTACTCCCCGCATGGATCGCTATCGGGAGGAGTCGCGGGCGATCTTTAGTCTGGTGGGGGCCAGTGGTGTCGAGGTGGAGCAGGTGTCGGTGGACGAGGCTTACCTGGATGCCTCAGGCTTGAACGATTCTTCGGACCCCGAGGAGGCTTTGGTGTCGGCCGTCGGGTGGGCCCGCGAACTCAAGGCCCGTATCCGCTTCGAGCGCCAACTGACCGCCAGCATCGGCATCGCCTCGAATAAGCTCATGGCCAAGGTGGCCAGCGACTGGGGCAAACCGGACGGATTATTGCTCATTCCCAATCGCGATCGGGCCGCGTTCCTGCGTCCACTGCCGGCGCGAACACTGCATGGGGTGGGGCGGGTGACTGAAGAAGTTTTGCAGAAAGCCGGCATCCGCACGGTGGGAGATATCCAAGACTATCCGGGCGATCTGAAGGCCCTGGTGGGTGCTTGGGGGCCGATCCTTAAGTCGTTCTCAATGGGAATCGATGAGCGACCGCTTTCCCAGGATGACACCATCAAGAGCATCAGCAGTGAGAATACCTTTTCCGAGGACACCGCCGATCGCCCTGTGTTGCGGAGTGTCTTGAGAGAGCAGGCCGATGAACTTTCTGCCAAGTTGCAGCGCCACGGGATTTCCGCTCAGACGGTGCAGGTAAAGGTGCGCTACAGTGATTTCTCCACACTGACCCGGCAATTTTCCGTCGATGAACCGGTGGCCGCAGCCCGGGATTTGTATCGCTTGGCTTGCTGGCTCCTGGCGCGGCATCAGTTGGTGCACCGCCCCCTGCGTTTGCTAGGTCTCGGGGTGAGTGGACTGGTCGAAAATCGCGGTCGGCAAATGGTTTTTGACTGGAAGCCGGACACGCATCGCTTGAACTCGACAGGGTCCACCGGCTAGACCGGGCCAGATGCCGTGGATCCAAGCTCTCGTTCGACGGGCACCGGTGTGTTTGGTTTTGATGCTTCTGGGTGGCGGGTGTTCCACTCCGTTTTCTGCGGCGTCGGTCAACCCACTTCGCAAGAGTCTCCCCGTGATTAATTTTAACGGCTTCCCATGATCTCGGGTGGTGCGTAGTTTTCCGCGTCCTTTTTCAAACCAACATGAGCAAGCAGTTCTTCCCCAAGATCGGCCGGATCGCCTACGAAGGTCCGGATTCCAAGAATCCCCTGGCCTTCAAGCATTTCAATGCGGATGAGGTGGTCGAGGGCAAGACGATGCGCGACCATATGCGCTTCGCCGCGGTCTATTGGCACACCATGCGCGGCACCGGCGGCGACATGTTCGGCTGGGGAACCGCCGAGCGCTCCTGGAACACCGGCGAGTGCTCCACCAAGGACGCGATCACGCGGGCGCGTGCCTTCTTCGAGTTCGCCTCCAAGCTCGGGGTGTCCTACTACGCCTGGCACGACCGAGACCTGGGCTCCCACGGCAAGAACCTCACGGAGGCCAATGCGCAATTCGATGCGGTCGGCAGTGAACTGAAGAAGCTTCAGAACGACACCGGCATCGGTCTGCTCTGGGGTACGGCTCAGAACTTCGTCCACCCGCGCTACATGCACGGCGCGGCCACGAGCTGCAATGCCGATGCCTTCTGTTTCGCCGCAGCGCAGGTGAAGAAAGCCATGGAGTGGACCCACGAGCTGGGCGGTTTGGGCTACGTGTTCTGGGGCGGACGCGAAGGGTACGCGTCGCTGCTGAACACCGACATGAAGCGCGAGTTGGACCACTTGGGCCAGTTCATGCACATGGCCGTCGACTACAAGAAGAAGATCGGTTTTAAGAGCCCGTTCTACATTGAGCCCAAGCCCAAAGAGCCGACGCGCCATCAGTACGATAGCGACGCGGCCTCCTGCCTCAACTTCCTTCGGGAGTATGAACTGCTTGAGCACTTCAAACTGAACATCGAGGTCAATCACGCCTGGCTGGCCGGCAAGACCATGGAACATGAACTCGAAGTCGCGGGCGCTGCCGGAGCGCTCGGGTCCATCGACGCCAACATGGGCGATTACTTTTTGGGCTGGGACACGGATCAATTCCCAACCGACATTTACCTGACGGCCAAGACCATGCTCACCGTGCTCAAGTACGGCGGTCTCACGACCGGTGGCGTGAATTTTGACGCCAAGGTGCGCCGCGAGAGCTTTCAGGCCGACGACTTGTTCATCGCTCACATTGCGGGCATGGACACCTTCGCCCGCGGCCTGAAGATCGCGGCTGCCATCCGCAAGGACGGCCGCATCGACGCCTTCGTGAAGAACCGCTACCGCACCTGGGACACTGGCATCGGCGCCAAGATCGCGGCCGGCAAGGCCTCCTTCACGGACTGCGAGAAGCATGCGCTGGCCTTGGGCAACGTTTCCGGGCTCGAGTCCGGTCGTCAGGAGCTCCTAGAAGCCATGTTCAACGAATTCATCCGCTGATGGCGGGGCTACCCGAGGGGGTAGCTGCAGTAGGGCCGGAGTCTCTCACCCACGAGGACTCCGGCCTTTTCTTTGTCGATGACTCACCCCGCGCCGGAGTTTTCGTTGGATGTGGTATCGACCTCGGATGCCGGATCCTGCAGCCTCCGTCCGTCACTCCACCAATTCTCCCATGACCTCCGACTGCACCGTCTTTGGCACGCTGCCCGATGGCCGCGAAGCCCACCTTTTTGTATTCCGCAACCCCAACGGAACCACGCTGAAATTCACCAACTACGGCCTGTTGGTGACCGAACTGCATACCCGGGACCGCCACGGTCAGTTAGGGAATGTTGTCCTGGGATTCGAAACACTGGGGCGATACCTGCAAGGGCATCCCTTTTTCGGGTGCATTGCGGGGCGTTTCGCTAACCGGATCGCCCAGGGTCTCTTTTCGCTCGATGGCAAGGACTACGTGCTGGCCACCAACAATGGACCGAACCACTTGCATGGCGGCTTGGTAGGATTCGACAAGAAGCTCTGGACGGCGGGACCCATCCAGACCACCGAGGAGGCGGTCTCCATGGATCTTACCTACACGAGCCCCGATGGTGAAGAAGGCTATCCCGGAGCCCTGACCGTCACGGTGACCTACACCTTGACCCGTGATGACGTGTGGCGCATCGACTATCGGGCCACCACCGATGCTCCAACCATCCTCAACCTCACAAACCACAGTTTCTTCAATCTGGCCGGATTTGGCGATGTGCTGTCCCACGAATTAGAAATCGCTGCGGACCAAGCCACCGAAGTGGACAGTGGTCTGATTCCGACCGGGAAGCTATTGCCCGTCCTCGGCACGGCTCTGGACTTTACTCAGCCCACCGCCATCGGCGCCCGCGGGATGAACACCGGCCTGACGCCGCCCGGCTACGATCATAATTTTGTCCTCCGCCATGGAGGCAAGAGTTTCGGCCTCGCGGCTCGGGCTTTCGAACGCAGCCAGGGTCGAATGATGGAATGTCATACCAGCCAACCGGGTGTC
>SXXZ01000033.1 GCA_005789375.1 Verrucomicrobiales bacterium
GCCCATGATCCCGACGAGCGCGTGGATGTGTCGGGCGATCCAGGCAACGCTCCAGTGATTGCCCAGCTGCTCGCGAAGATGGCTGAGTGGCAGACGCGAGTCGGGGATACCCAGCCATTGACCGTCCCGAATCCCAAGCCGCTGATGCGCGACCTCACCGGCCAATCCCGAAAACCCGACGACTGGCAACCCCGCTGGATCGTTGAAAAATACTTCTGATACGTCGCAGGTTGGAAACGGGATGGAGGGAATGAAGGGAGCCGCAGTGTGGGTGGGGCTTGCCGATTGAGCGGTGCCTCATCACCGTTGTCGGCGTGACTCTCGAAGATTCTCTGGGTGATATCCTCCGTAAGGCCCGTACATCCACCCATACTGAGCCAGTGGTCGCAGCGCAGGCGGCTGGGGTGGCCGTGTCGGAGTATGAGCGCATGGAAGAAACAGGAAAGCCGGCTGCCGGCTGCCGCTTCGCCGAACTCGGAGCCAAGCTCTTGCTCGATGGGGTTAAGCTCAAGCGAATTGCCGAAGGCTGGCTGCCGAAACCGGTGGCGACAAACGGTTGGTGCGAGCTGCGGGTGATCACCACTCAAGGTGATGGTATGGCCGTTAATGCCTATCTGGTCTGGGACGAAGTCACTCGCGAGGCGGCCGTCTTCGACACGGGTTTCGACGCGACCCCCATCCTCGCTCACATCGATGAACATCAACTCCAGATCAAACACATTTTCATCACTCATTCTCATGGGGATCATGTGGCCGGACTGGCAGGGTTGAGGGAACGCTTTCCCAAGGCGCGAATTCACACCAATTCCAAGAATGCCCCGGTCGAACAGCGTATTCGTGCCAACGACTTCATCATGCTGGGCAGCCTGCGGGTGACCAATCGCGACACGCCCGGCCACGCTGAGGACGGGGTTACCTACATCGTGGGCAACTGGCCGGAGGATGCGCCGCACGTGGCCATTGTGGGAGATGCTCTCTTCGCCGGATCCATGGGTGGGGCCCGGGATCAGTTGGAGTTGGCGCGCTCGAAAGTTCGCGAACAAATTTTCTCACTGCCCGCGGCAACGCTCGTTTGTCCCGGTCATGGTCCTCTGACAACTGTTGAAGAAGAGAAGGCTAACAACCCCTGGTTCCCATGAACGTACTCAAAGGCCGGATTTCGAACTGCCTGAGCTTGGTGACGGTGATCTTGCTGTTGCCGGCTTCAGTGGCTTGGGCTGCCGAAGACAAATTCTCCAACGCAGCTAAGTCATCGGTCGCAGCAAAACCGTTAGTGCCTTCCAACGGCGGCGAACAAAATTCACCACCGTCCGAGAGGGTGCTCTTGGTGCGAGCCTCCGCAGTTCCCTTGGGCGACAATTCGGTGATGGCCGTCAGTCCTCAGGAAGCTCAACGAGAGTTGCTCGTCATTGAAAGTGGACTCTTTCGTCGATCCCTCGCTGGTCCGAAGGTGCTGTCGGTCCCGGAGCAAGGGGGGTGGGTGCGTGGGCTCTTCAAGGAGCCTAAAGCCTCGAAATTATGGTCTTTGTTTAATCCGAAGGCGCCTCTCGACAGTGAGACGGATTTGATGCGGTCGGCCCGGATCTTCGGTGTTCGAGGCGATGCTCCGCTCCCGCACTCCATGCAAGATCCGATCGGGGTTGAGCCTGTGGGTATCCGCTTTTGGCAGATCAGTAAGTGAGCGAGCCCTCGAGCCGATTCCTTTCGTCGGTCATGGGTTGAGTGAGGGCGTGGGTTCGAAGTTCGAGAACTTGTCATTGCAGTCGGTGACCGCAGTCGGTGATCGCGAGCCCTCGGAAAATCTTCGGCCGGCCCGTTGATTTCCCGCCGGGCTTCCCGACATTGGTGGCTCATGACACCCCCGTCTTCCGATACGGCCTCGCCGCTCTTGGCGGCCTTGACCGCGCGGTCGGAACGGCAGGCCATGGATTGGGGTTTAGCCCTGATCAGCCAAGGCATCCCCGCGGTGATCGATCGGGAAGAGTCTCCAGCAGCGCAATTCGATGAGGCCTCCGAAGGGGCTTCCGAAAAGGCTTCTGAAGAGCCGATCGAAGGGGTCGTGGATCATCGGCCTCATCGGCCTAATCCCCCTCATCCGGGTCCGTCACCGCTGGGTGTTCGCCGTTCCCGATGGTGTTTGCGGGTTGAGCCCGATGCCCTGGAACGAGCTCGGGCCGTGGTTCTGGAATATCGCCGCGAAAACCGCCGCTTTGCCTGGCATCGCACCGCCATCGCGGCGCGTCCCTTATCTTGGAATCCGACGGCGGTGCCCTGGGTCCTCGTGTTGTGCGCGATTCACGCGTTGCTGCCTATGGCGCTCCGTTCGGCGGGTTGGGTGGAGGCGTCATCCGTGCGTCACCAGGGACAATGGTGGCGCCTGTTCACGGCCACTTGGCTGCATGCCGATGTGGCTCACTTGGCCTCCAATGTGGGCACGGGTGCGCTCACTTTGGGCTTTGCTATGGGTCGATATGGGCCCGGGACCGCGCTGTGTTTGAGCTTGGTGGCCGGTGCCGCGGCCAATATCCCCGGAGTACTGTTGCGTGATCCGACCGCACGGGCCCTCGGAGCCTCCGGCGTGGTGATGGCGGCTCTCGGCCTTCTGGTCGGTCACGCCGTGGTTTGGTGGCGCATAAGTCGGCATGCCTCGAAGCCGGTGTGGATCAGCCTGGGAGCCGGAGTGTTCCTCTTCCTCAGCTTGGGAGTAAACCCAGTCTCAGATGTGTTGGCTCATGCCGGCGGCTTTGTTGGGGGCATCCTGCTCGGAGCGCTCGCCGCCTGGTTTCGTTGGGGGCGGTTTGAGAAGCTCTGGGCTCTGGCCTATGCCGTGTTGGCCCTGGGGCCGTGGCTGTGTGCTTGGGTCGTCCGAGGCCATTGATGGCCGTTGAGATTGCTAAGGCTTGTCCAACGCAATCGTTCCCGCTCACCCCTTCGGTTCGGCCAATGGGGTCAATCGGCCCTCACGGTCCACCGAGTAGTCGATGCCCTGCCAGTGCACGGTGTTGCCGAAGATGGCAGCGATCCAGACGGCCACTCCGAGCAGGTCTTTGACGGCGGCCATTCCGAAAACAAAGGAATCCCCACGACTCGGCCGCCCCGGCACGGCTGCGATGTGTTGAGCTAGGAGCTGCGCCATGAGCGAGCGGGCAATGATCAGCCCCATGAAGAGTCCGAGCCAAGGTCCGCGTTCCCGGGAGGACAGCGCTGGATGCCACCACACCACGGCCGCGGCCAGTGCGTTCCACAGGGTACCATTGGCGAGGATACTGGCGATGTAGGGACCTGGCCGGCAGACGCGGATGGTGCGGTTCCAGCGTACTTGATGGGTCCAAATGGTCTTCCAACCGGTGGGGGCATCGAGGCACTCAACCACCACCGGAGTTAGTTCGATACGCCCGCCGGCCGCGACAATGCGATGACCTAGTTGAAAATCATCGGCGAGGTAATCGGCCAAAGCGCGGAAACCACCGATGCCTTCCAGAGCAGAGCGACGGAGGAGCATGGCAGCACCGAGGGCGAAATCCATCGGAGCCAGCGTCCGCGACTGTAGTACCTGACTCCAGAAGTCGGCATTCGTGGCGGTCGCCTCCCATTCCATGGCGGTGTTGGAGGGATTGGCCAACCGATAGAAACTGTGGACCAAGCTCACCCCACCGTCTTGGAGCGGCAACACTATCTGGGACAGAAGGTCCGAAGGCGCTAGCACGTCGGCATCGCTGACCAGTACTAAGTCGTGGACGATCTGACCCTCGGCCTGCGCCAGTTTGGAGACCTTGGCGTTGGCACCCACCTGCTGCGGGAAAATCAGCAAACGGGCATCGCGGTGGGGATGCGCTGCGATGAGGCGTTGCACCAGCGGCACTATGGGATCGCTCGAGTCGGCCACCACGAATAGGAACTGCAGGGGACCGGCGTAGTCCTGGTCTAGCCAACTGGTCAGGCAACGTTCTGAGTGATCCGCATCGCAGCCCTTGAGGGGCTTGAGGAGAGTGATGCCCGGAGCGAACCCGAGATTAGGGCTTCGCCGATGCAGAGGAAAACGCTGCGCCGCAATAAACTGCCAGGTGACGATACCAAAGCTCAGGACGGCCAAAGCAGATGGGATTCCAATGGTCAGCGGGGGCATTAGGGAGTCCTAGATTGCATCGGAGGCATTTTCCGTGTCGATCCGTTAACGGGCCGCGCTGCCGACGGCGTCACTCCAGCGGCCACCGCCGAGGCGCTGGGCTAATCCCTCGACCAATTCGCGCACCAGCCCGGGTCCCTCGTACACGAGGCCCGAGTACACTTGCACCAGCGAGGCTCCGGCCGTGACTTTTTCCCAGGCGTCGGCGGCCGTGAAAATTCCACCCACTCCGATAATGGGCACGGTGCCACGGGTTTGCCGGTAAAGATGCCGCACCACTTCGGTGCTCCGCGCAGCCAAGGGGCGTCCGCTCAAACCCCCGGTTTGTCGGTAGGTCCGCTGGGCGAGGTGGTCTTGCTGTTCGGGGCGTGCGAGCGTGGTGTTGGTGGCCACCAGTCCGGCAAGCTGGCGAGGGCCGACCAGGCTGACGATTTCATCGAGCGCTTCGAACGACAGGTCGGGAGCCACCTTGACCAGCACTGGCTTGGCGGGGCCGCCGCGGGACAGTTCCGTATTCACCGTTTGCATCGCCGCGAGGATGTCGTCCAACGCCGCCTTGTCCTGAAGTTGTCGCAAGTTGGGCGTGTTCGGCGAACTCACATTGACCACGAAGAAATCAGCCAAGTGCCACAAGGTGCGGAACGACTGGGCGTATTCGGCGGCGGCCTCATTTAGGGGCGTGATCTTAGACTTACCCAGATTGATACCCACCGGATGGGAGGGCCAGAGCCCTTGAGCCCGCCAGGCAGCCAAGCGTTCGGCCAACGCGGCCGCGCCGCCATTGTTGAAACCCATGCGATTGACCAGAGCTTCGTCTGGAACGTGTCGGAACATCCGGGGCTGGGGATTGCCCGGTTGAGCGTGAGCGGTCACCCCGCCCAGCTCGCTAAAGCCGAATCCCATCGCTTCCCACATCGGGACAGCCACCGCTTGTTTGTCCATGCCAGCGCCAAGCCCCACCGGGTTGGGAAAGCGCAGGCCCATGGCTTGCACCGGGAGCGGGGCTGTCTCGAAGAGCGCCTGGGCCAGCTTGCGTGCCCCGGTAAGGTGACTGGCCTGGGCCAGCAGCCCTAGGGTCTGGTTGTGGACCGTTTCGGAGTCTTGGGCGAAGAGGAACGGGCGGGCGATGTTGCGATACAGCCAACTCATGTGGCCGCGAGACTGCCCGGAATGCCGCCGTTCGGGCAAATGGGGTTTGTCGGGTGAGGTTTTAAATTCAAACGAGATTCGCACGCTTGGCCCTACTGAACTCATGGAACCCGCAAAAAGCCGCTTCCTTGCTGGCCGGGGGATTGGCAGCGTCGTTCCGCGCTCTTCGTTGGATGCGCTTCCTCAAGAATCCGATGCTCACAGCCTCCAATACCCACTCGTCGCCCCGGCCGGTCCAGGGTGCGGGCCTAATCCGGAACCTCCCCCTGGGTCGGAAGTTTCATGCGCTGCTGGGCTGGATCAATGGAACCTCCGGACGGGTCTCGGTGCCCTTTGGTGCGGGGCGTCTGGCTCATCCCGCCTCGTGGACCAAGGCGGTTGCCACTCTCCTGGTGGCCGGGGAACACTTATTGCCCGAGTTTGGCCTCATTGCACCGATCTTGCGGTCGTTGAAACAGGGAACCGTGGTCGATGTCGGTGCGAATATTGGATATTTTCCGCTGCTCATCCGCCGTGAAACAGCAGTGCCTATTGTGGGCTTCGAGCCTCAGCCCTTCCTTCATGAGTTGGCGTCTATCAGCGTGGCTGACAGCGGACTCAAGGACGTGGAACTGAGGCGACTGGCCTGTGGAGATGCACCGGGTGAGGTGCTGTTTCAGAGCGGCCCCAATGGCAACATTGTTTCGGCCGAGGAAGCCGCCGCTAGTGCTGTCGCCGCGTCCACAAGAACTCCGGCTACTGATCTCGATGCCGCCGCCGAAACCACCCTCAAGCGCCGACCGATTATTCCGGTGCCCGTGGTCACGCTCGACACGGAGTTGGTTAATACTCCGGTCGCGCTCATGAAGATCGACTGCGAGGGCTATGAACTCAAAATCCTTCAGGGAGCCCGCGAGGTTCTCCGTCGCGACCGGCCCGTGCTACTCATCGAGGTTCATCCGCAGTTCCTGCCGCAATTTGGAGGCAGCGTGCGCCAGGTGGTCGAGTTCCTGTCTCCGATGTATGATCTGGAGGCCTGGGATTTTAGCCCGGATCGCGGTTCCTTGGGATTGTTCCGCAGCCTGACCCGGTATGCGCCGGATCGGGGGCGACGGTTCTCAGACATGGAGACCATGATCGCCGCAGCGGCCACGCCGCCATTGCCCAGTCAGCTTTATTTGCTCTGTAGGCCCAAGGGCTGAGCCTGATCAACCGCTCCAGAGTCCGAACCCAAAACCGATACCCGCATGGGAGATTTTCTTCGCCAACTCTGGCCATTCATAGCCCCCCATCGCGGCCGGCTGATGGCGGGAGCCCTGTCGGGCCTGATCTACGCGCTGGGAGGCACCCTGTTGCTGCTGGCGGTGAAGCTGGTTCTGGATGCCATTTTCCCCACCGAAGGAGCCCGTGATTTAGTTCAATCGCTCGGGATGCTTCCAGCGGTGCTCCGTGATCCGCTGCTGGCGGCCATGAAATCCCTGCGCAGCCAGGTCAATCCGGGATCGCTGGTTTGGATCATCGCCAGCGTTCCGATGGCCATGGTTCTCCGTGGCGGGGGGGCCTACCTGAGCCTCTACAGCATGACCTGGGTGGGCACGGCAACGATTCATGACCTGCGAGTTCGGATTTTCGACCATTTGGAACGGCTGTCGCTGGATTACTTCACGACGGCCCGGACGGGGGATCTCCAATCGCGGCTGATGAACGATACTCAGGCGATCCAGCAGTGCATCGCCCAGGGTTTTTCCACCATCGCCCGTGAACCGGCGACCGTGGTCGGTATCCTGATTTACCTCTTCTCGATGCAGACCCGACTCACCCTGGTGGCCCTGGTTGTGTTTCCGTTGGTGGTGGTTCCGGTGGTGATCTACGGCCGCAAAGTGCGGCGTTCATGGAAGGCGGCTCAGACCCACACGGCCGAATTGAGCGATCTCATGCAGGAGGCCTTCACGGGAATCCGTGTGGTCAAGGCCTTCAAC
>SXXZ01000238.1 GCA_005789375.1 Verrucomicrobiales bacterium
GTCGAGTTTCTCCGACCTCGAGGTAGGCGCAATTGCCCGCGGACCCGCTGCCCAGAATCGTGAAGTGAACCGCCACCCAGAGATCGAACCGTCAAATCGACCGGCGCGACAGCAGAAATCGCCCTAGCTCGGCGGTGCGTGGGTAAGGCTGAGTTTGTAGCAGGACTCCGGGCTGCAGCCCGATGAGCCTCCGAGGTAGGGACCGATCTCCGAGCGGTCCAGCACCGCAACTCGCGACACCAAACCGGCCCAGTTGCAGAAGTTGGGCTAGAACCGCTCCGGGACACCCTCCTCCATCATGCGCACACGGTGCTCGAGGCGGTGCTCGCGGCTCAGGGATTCCATCCAGCGGGCCGGTTCGTCGAGCGATTCAAACGAGAGCTTAAAGGTTCCGTGGTGCATGGGCACCAGCCACTGCGACTGGAGATCGTGGAAGGCTTGGACCGCCTGGTCGGGCCCCATGTGGACCTTGCGGAAAGATTCCGGGTGATAGGCTCCGATGGGCAGCAAGGCCAACTCCGGTTTGAGCCGCTGGCCGATTTCGTGGAATCCCGGGAAATAGGCAGAATCTCCCGCGTGATAAACCGTGCGTCCGCGGTACTCCAAGACGAACCCGCCCCAGCCTCGATGCTTGTCGGCTAGGGTCCGGGCTCCCCAGTGCTCGGCCGGAACAAGGGTCACTTTCCAGTCGTCGTGACCGAAACTCTCCCACCACTTCAACTCGACGATGCGACCGAAGCCCAGGCGCTTGGCCAAGGGAGCGCAGCCCCAGGGCATGACGGCAATTTTGGGCGAGGGGATTTTGCGTAAAGTCGGTTTGTGGAAGTGATCGAAGTGCGCGTGGGTGAGCAGCACCAGGTCGATGGGTGGCAAATCTTTCACCCGGAGCCCGGGTCGCTTGAGGCGTTTGAGCAGGAAGAGCCAGTTGGCGAAATTGGGATCGATGATGGCGTTGAGCCCTTCGAACTGGACGAGGAATGAGGCGTGACCGATCCAGGTCAGGGCCATTTGATCGTCCTTCAGGTGGGGGAAATTGGGAATTTTGACCGATCCAATGGGCGCGGTCTTGAGGGCATGCCAGACCATTTCTCTGAAGAAGGTCCGCGGATTGAAATGGTGTCCCGGAGTCAGATCCCGGAAGGACCTGGGTAGTTTCCGGCGATCGTGCCCCACGGGTTTGGGAATCGGTGGATGCGCCGGAAGGGAGGGAGGGTTCGGGAGCGGATCCATCGAAGGTCCTTCAGTGTGGCTTCCGCAGAAGAGGGGCGCAAGCAGGGGAGGCTTCGGTTCAAGAGCGTGGGTTGTCACGGAGCCTAGCCTGTCCCTAGTCTTCGGGATGCGCCCGTTCCGGACTGTTGAACTCTCACCTTCTTTGGCCGAATTCGGCGGCCTGCGATTTGCCACCGTGCATAGCAAGCTGTTGGGCGGTCGGGCGGATGTGACGCTGTGGGCCCCATCGACGCCTAAGCCGGCAGACTTACCGTTGGTGATCTTGTTGCACGGGGTCTATGGAAGCCATTGGGCCTGGGCTCTGAAGGGGCGGGTGCATCACACAGCGCGGCGATTGATTGAAGCGGGCGAGATCCCACCTATGGCCTTGGCCATGCCCTCGGATGGATTGCGGGGCGATGGCACGGCCTACGTGCCCCTGGCTTCTGGAAACTACGAGCATTGGATCGTGGATGAAGTGCCGCTGGTAGCGCGCGAGGCGGTGCCTGAAGTGACCGAAGCCTCGCCGCAATTCATTTCTGGCTTGTCGATGGGTGGCTTCGGGGCGCTCCGGTTGGGGGCTCGCCATCCCAAGGTTTTCCGTGGCATTTCAGCCCACTCTGCGGCGACCTCGCTGAAGACTTTGTCCCCGTTCCTCGCGGAGCCCTTGCCGGTGGGTGACTCAATGGTGGAAGAACCGACCGCCCTAGAAGCGCTGGTCCGCAACCGTGCGTCGTTGCCGCCGGTTCGATTCGACTGCGGGGTGGATGATTTCCTGATTGGCCACAACCGGGACTTGCACGCGGCTTTAGATCAAGCCCAAGTCACCCATGAGTACGAGGAGTTCCCGGGCGGTCATACTTGGGAGTACTGGGAGCAAAATGTTGAACACAGCCTGCGGTTCTTTGCGCGGATTCTCTCCGGAACGAGCAACGCGCAGTTGATTTGATCGGTGATCGGTGGTGAGTGCCGCAGGACCCCTCCCGATTTTCAGACAGGCTCTTAGGGCAGCTCGGCCACCGATGCCTGCCGTGGGGCGATTAACCCACCCGGAAGGAGATCTTCTGAACGACGGTTTTGCCGAGGGCCGTCTGAAGTCGCTCAAGAATTTCCTGCCGTCGATAACGGACGATTTCGTTGAGCCAGACGCTGCTATCCACATTCACGAACAAGGTGCCTTTGGCGAAGCCTGCCGGCTGCGCATGGGCCACCAAGGTGGGGTCTAGGATCTGGGACCAGATGGTTTGTATCTTGGATTCATCGAGCCGTTGCTCCAGTCGGAGGTGGCCCAAGACCCCAGGGAGGATGGTTTCGATGGATTTGGCCGGTGAA
>SXXZ01000239.1 GCA_005789375.1 Verrucomicrobiales bacterium
ACCTACAACATCGACCACATCCAGCACCGCTTCCTGCCGCTGGCCCATGCGCGGCGCAATCCGGGGTTCCCGGCGGTGGCGATCACCGGGAGCATCTCCGACCATGGAGACATGGCGCAGATCTTCCCGATCTCGGAACCCGAGACTCGCCCCAATCACCCGGAACAGGCGGGGCATTTCTCGGCGGCGGGCGGGATGGGTCTTTGCGAATCACCGATCTTCCCCCGAGACCTGCAGGGATCGGTTTTCGTCTGCGATGTGGTGGGGCATCTGGTGCACCGCGACGTCATCCGTCCGGACGGGCCGGTGTTCCGCGCCTCGCGGGCCTTCGAGGATTCCGACCGGGAGTTCCTCGCCAGCCGCGACCCATCGTTCCGTCCTGTGGGCCTGGAGACGGGACCGGACGGCGCTCTCTACTTGCTCGACATGCAGCGCGAGGTCATCGAACACCCGGATTACATCCCGCAGAAGGTCCGGGACTCCTTGGATTTGCGGGCCGGCCAGGACCGAGGTCGCATCCATCGCATCACCCCGCGTGGCGGTGCGCCCCGGCGGTTTCCCCGTCTCTCGGCGATGACCCCCGACCAATGGGTCCGCCATTTGGGCGACCCGAATCCCTGGGTTCGAGGGACCGCTCAGCGACTTCTCCATGAACGCCAGGCTCGCGAGACGGCTCCGGCCCTTCGCCGGTTGGCCACCTCGAAGGTCCGACCGGAGGGCCGCTTGCATGCCCTGGCCACTCTCCGCGTCTTGGGCGTGCTGCAACCCGCCGACCTGATGACAGCCTTGGCCGATCCGCACCCTGGCGTCCGCGAGAACGCCCTGCGCTGGTCCGAACCGTGGCTGGCCTCGGAAGCTCGGCTCCAAGCCCGGGTGCTGGAGCTTTCCCGCGATGCCCTTCCGCGGATCCGGTTTCAGGCGGCCCAATCACTGGCGGTGGTGGGCACCCCGGACTCGGTGGATGCGCTGGCGGCTCTGTATTGGCGCGATGCTTCCAGTCCGTGGACTCGTCGGGCTGTCTTGGGCTCGCTGCGGCCGGGCGAGGCCGGTCTGGTGTTGCGGCGATTGGCGGGGCCTTCGCCGCAAGGTGCTAAGGCTTTCGATGCCAGCCTCGCCGCGGCGCTGCAAGACCTCGCCGAGTCGGTGGCGGTCCAGGCCGCTGCGGCTCCTGGCGACTTCGGGGTTTCGCTGGAACTGCTGGAAGCGTTGCAGGGCGTCTCGGCGCTGCGGGGCGCGCTTTTGGAAGGGTTGGAATCCGGCTTGGCCCGTTCCGGAAAAGTTCCCCCCGTTGCACCGGCCGCTCTCCGTGCGGTGACCGCCCTCGCTGCACGACCCGCGGCGCCCGAGTGGATTCCGGCGCTGCGATTGATGCGCCGTCTCCAGGCGCCTTCCGATCCCGGGGTGGATCAGGCGCTGGCCGAGTCCTTCCAGATGGCCACCAATGCCGCCTTGCCGGTCGCGGTGCGCCTGCCTCGGCTCAGGGCCATGGAGTTGGCCGAGGCCCCGGCTCCATGGCTCGAGGGGCTTTCGCGCCTGCTCGGAGCGCCCCACGAAGAAGCCGAGATACAGACGGTGGCCTTCGATGTGCTGGAACGCCTCCAACCACCCCGGTTGGGGCGATGGCTCGTGGACCGTTGGCCCGGATTGCCGCCCGCGCTGCGGGGCCGTGCTGGCCGTTTGCTGGCCGAACGCCGAGCGCTCCATGGGGATCTCCTCGGGGCGGTCGAATCGGGAGCGATTCGTGTGGGCGAGTTGAACCTCGATCTCGAGCAGCGTCGCCGACTGCTGCGGGGAGGGTCCGCCGAAATCCGGGTGCGCGCCGCCCGCTTCTGGAGTGACGAGGAGTATTCCAACCGCAGCAAGTTGGTGGACGAGTGGCTGGCGAAGCTGCCTGCGGGTGGGGACGCATCCCGGGGCCGCAAGGTCTTCGACTCGTCCTGCGCCCATTGCCATCGGATGGGCGAGGTCGGCATGCGCGTGGGACCCGAGTTGGCCGGTTCGGCCCATCGCAGCGTGGAGGACTTGCTGTCCAACATCCTCGACCCGAACATGGCGATGAACCCCGCGTTCGTGGCCTATCAGGCCGAGACCGTGGACGACGAAACGATCACCGGCTTGCTGGAGGCCCAGCGCGGCGATTCGGTGACACTCCGGCAGGCCGGCGAGCAGAGGGTCGTGTTGCCGAGGACGAGGATCCGCTCCCTGCGCTCGACCGGCCTGTCGCTCATGCCCGAGGGCCTGGAGGCCGGGCGTTCTCCCCAGGAACTGCGCGACTTGATCGCCTTCATCCGGGGCGAGGCCGCTGTCCGGCCGGTGGATTCCGCGGCCGGGGCCCGGTGAGGTTCACACCCCGGATCCCCCAGTTGCCCTCGCAACTCTCCCCAATTCGCACCTGCGGTTGCCAACGCCAACTCGCCGGCGTAAATTAAGGAAGTGAGCATTCAGGAAATTTGCGCTGAAGTAGAAGCGCTGCCTGTGGATGAACGCAGGCGTTTGGCTGCCCTCTTAGTCTCGTTGAGGCACAAGGACTTGGTAGACTACCGCGCCCAGATGGCGCGGAAGATTGATGACGATTCACCCGAGAACTGGGTCACCTTGGAAGAGAGGACCGTAGGTTGACCACTTGAGCGATGGCCTACCGGTTGTTGCTCCCCATCGACGTGGTCGAGTTTATCGAGCGGCTGCCGGTAAAGACGCGGGAGGCGCTTCGGTGCGCCATTCACTTGATTGGTCGTGACCCCTTGGGGCGGTCCGATGCACTTGACCGCGACGCCATCGGTCGACGAATGCAGATCGCTGTGACCGGTGACTACGCCCTGATGTACTAGGTGGATGAGGCGCCGTGCGCCAGAACTAACTGTTACCCGTTGGTGCCCGTCACCGTACCCCCTAAGCAATCAGCACGGCTACTTGAGGAGTCGGTCAAGCTCGGCCAGGACCGCCGCCACGTAGGCCGCCCCGGTGGCCCCGGGCGGGACGTGGATGCTTTCGCGGAGGAACGCGGGGTCCAGCGTATCAAGACAAGCCCGAAGCTCGATGGCCTGCACGGCCGATGAGGCACGCTCCAGATCCGGTCGGTTCAGGAACCGGGCGACCGACTCCAGGGCGACGTAAACTGAAGACCAATCCACCCAGCGCGGAAACTCAGGCGCGCTTTCACCCGAGGCGGCAGCCCAGGTGAGCAGGAAGCGCCAGTCGTCGCGGCGGAGCCAGAATCGCTTTTCCTGGCCCTCACGCCGGCACTGCAAATGGCCGGACCGAGCTAGGTCATTCAGCGTCGTCTGGAGGGTCCTGGGGAAATACGCGAGCCGCACGGCCATCTCGCCCGGATGCCCCGACTCTTCGGCCAGCAGATAGGCAATGACTTCGGCCCGGGCTTGCATGCCGAAGAGGGCGCGCAACTTCATGAGAAAGTTCGTCGGCCGATGCGGATCGGCTGGTTGGCTCAGTTGGCGCAGCGTCACCGGGCCGCGTTGCCATCCGTGTCGGGCGAATAGCTCGTCGGGCAAGCCGAATACTGGCACTCCAGGGAACAGCGGTTGGGCTCCGGCCACCGTGGGCTTCTCCCGGAGCAGCGTCTTCCACTTGGCATGAACCGACCGACGCGCCAAGTGCGCTGCCATCGCCCGCAGCACCGTGAGATCGCCGAAGCGTTGACCCAGGTTTTGCAACCGCTGGAGGTTGATGAACTGGCCGTTGGTATTGAGCCAATCGAGCACTTCGTCGAACAGCCGGGGGTCCCGGCCCAAGCTCGTGGTGGCCAGCAGCAGCGCTTCCGGATCCAGCATCCAGCGGTCCACTGGTTGCGACTGACCCGCAACCCCCAGCGCAGACCATTGGCGCCACAGAAAGCCCAGAACGTGTTCCTGGAAGTGTTCCCTAGAGGCGTTCATGCAGATCTCCGTGGCCGAGGGCTTGGAGGACTTCGACGACGACCTGGTGAAAGGCGTCGGAAACATCCTGCGTGAAGGTCCACCGGGCGGCCGCAAGCAATTCCTCCGGCAAGGGATTCAGCTTCCGCAAATCGGTAAAATGCCGACCGCCCTGGTCGGCAGCCGCGTAGAGCTTGAAGTGGATCTGATCATAGCGACTGATGAAGCTGACTTGGAGCGAAGCGCCAAAGTCTCGAACGACCAGTCGTTCGGCCACTCCCACGGGAAGACCGAGGCGAAAGAGGTTTTCGTCCGCCGGTCCGTCATTGAGCCAATGAGTCGGCAGGCTGAGTTCGGACCGAACGGCCTCGGCAGCGGTCAACAGCCACTCCGGCAGCGGACGGGCGCAGAGCAACTGGCCATTTTCCAGCGTGGCCAGAACATCCACGTCCTGCGTGGTCCGGGTCACCAGCCTCAAGGCGATGAGCGCCGACCCGCCGCAGACGACCAGGTGGATCGGCGGATGGTGCCGGACCCGAATCAGGTCCCCCAAAAGGCCCAAAGCCCGGTCCAGAGATACTTGGTCAAGGCTGTTCACTCAGACATCTTAAACACTGATAACAGGTGTTTCAATAGTCTTTTACCGATGCCAAATGGATGGAGTCACGGGATGAAGCGTCCTCCCAGGGAAGACTTTTGCTGCTCACAATTGGGAGCGACAAAGTTGTATCCACCTGCCAATGAGCTGCTTCTGGCACTGACTCGAAAATCCGCCTCCAGATCGTTGCCGTCGAGAACGCCCCCCCTGGGTGTCCGAAAGGTCCCGGGGGCTTTCGCAGCCAGCCCACCGGTTCTGCTGGCGGAAGCGTTCGCTTCCGGGTGACTGCGACAGAACTCCGGGGTATCGCCGCCAACTCTGGCGCGACCCTATCCACCCATTCCGGGCTTTTCCGCGGAGCCCGACCACGACCTCGCCCACTCAATCCCCGAGCCCCTCCTCCACTCCCAAATCCAAGCCCCCGATTGAACCCCAGCGGCAGCGGAACCGGGCCGGAGCGAGCCTTGGAGGCGAACACCCCAATCCCTCGCGCAAAGCGCGAAAGTCCCAATTCCAGAGCC
>SXXZ01000240.1 GCA_005789375.1 Verrucomicrobiales bacterium
ACGTTTCTTGCCGACCCGTCGCCAGACTCCTTTGCCAAGGTTGTCGACGCGCTCCTTGCCTCGCCGCAATATGGTGAACACTGGGGACGGCACTGGCTGGATGTCGCGCGCTACAGCGACGGACTAGGAGGATTTCTCGACTCCGAAGAGTTGCCCGAAGCGTGGCGTTACCGGGACTGGGTTGTTGGCGCCCTGAATCGCGACCTGCCCTATGACCAGTTCGTACGAGCGCAAATCGCGGGCGATCTCCTTTCGAACGACCCGGATTTGGCGATTGCCACCGGCTTTTTCGCGGTAGGTCCCACTTACATTTCGGACGGCGGCGACCCCGAGGCCACGGCGCAGGCCCGGGCGGAGACGCTGGCCGATCGCGTGGACACCTTCTCGCGGACGTTCCTCGGACTGACCGTGGCTTGTGCGCGCTGCCACGATCACAAGTTCGATCCAATCACCGCGCGAGACTACTACGCGCTGGCAGGGATTTTTGACAACTCCAAGGTCGAACTGACTTCGATCGCTCCGCGTGAGGTGGTGAGCGCCTTCGATGCCGCCCAGAAAGCCATCAAGGATCATGAAAAACTCATCAAAGCCGCCGGAACCAACACCGCAGCGAAGTCCCAAGAAGTGCCGCTGAAGGCAGAATTGGAACGCCTCAAAAAAGCCGCGCCTCCCGCTTATGCCAAGGCGCACCTGCTCGTGGACCGCGGAAACAAGGACATGCCCGTCGCCATTCGGGGCGACTTGCGCAAGCCGGGCGAACCAGCTCCCCGCCGTTTCTTGCAAATCGTCGCCGGAGAAAACCCTCCGCTCTTCAAAGACGGGAGCGGCCGCCGTCAACTGGCAGACGCGGTCACCGATCCCTCCAATGCGTTGACCGCGCGCGTCATCGTGAACCGCGTTTGGCAACACCACTTCGGCCAAGCGCTGGTCCGCACGCCGAGCAATTTTGGCATGCTCGGCGAAAAGCCTACCCATCCCGAACTGCTCGACTGGCTTGCATCGACGCTCATGGAAAACGGTTGGTCCCTAAAGAAGCTCCATCGCCTGATCCTGCTTTCGTCCACTTGGCAAATGAGCAGCCAGTATCGCGCAGAGGCGTTTGCCAAAGACGGCGAGAACCGACTGCTCTGGCGGATGAACCCTCGCAAACTCGAGGTAGAATCTTGGCGCGACAGCATGCTCGCGGTCACCGGCGAACTCGATCGCGCCCTCGGCGGAACACCGACGGACCGGATTCTCGAGTCCAGCCGCCGCTCTGTCTACGGCAAGGTCAGCCGCAACGGCGACCGGTTTCTCTCCGATGAATTTCTGCGTCTCTTCGACTTTCCAGCTCCCCGCTCAACGAGCGAGCAACGCACTGCCAGTACGGTGCCTCGACAGCATCTCTTCATGATGAACAGCGCCTTCATGGCTGCCCGCGCCCAGGCGCTGTCCGCCCGGCTCCAACGTGAATCCAACGACGACCGTGCCCGCATCGCCCGCGCCTACCAGTTGCTCTACTCCCGAACGCCGGCAGCCGACGAGACCGCCCTCGGCCTGGCGTTCCTCGCCGAGACCGCCCCTGGAACGACTCGTTCCCGCTGGGATTCCTATGCACAAGCCTTGCTCTCAGCCCATGAGTTCATTCAAAACCGATAAGCTCTATGCAATTTGAGCAACACGAAGCCGCCTTCCGCCGGGCCGTCCGGTTCCATTCGCGCCGCGATTTTCTCAGCCGTCTCGGAGCGGGGATAGGAACGATCGGTTTGGCGGGAATGCTCAACCCGACGCGCGCGCTCGGCGGATCGGTGAGTGAGTCGCCGTTGCTACCCAAGCGCCCTCATTTCCGGCCTCGAGCCAAACATGTCATCCAGCTCTTCATGCCCGGCGGGCCGTCGCAGGTAGACACCTTCGACTACAAACCGCAGCTGGCCAAACATGCGGGGAAGCGCCCCGATTCGGTCAACCGCAAGACGCTCCGCGACACCAAAAACGGGCTGATGCCCTCGCCGTTTTCCTTCCGGCAATACGGCCAAACCGGCAAGTGGGTTAGTGATATTTTCCCGCACGTCGGCGGCTGTGTCGACGACATCAGCTTCATCCACTCGATGCACACAGACATCCCAGAGCACGCCGGTGCAATGATGATGATGAACGTGGGCGCATTGCAGCCCAACCGTCCGAGCATGGGGGCGTGGCTCGTCTATGGACTGGGCACCGAAAATCAGAACCTTCCGGGATTTGTCGCCATGTCCCCGCGCGCACAACCGCGGGGCACCCTCGCCAACTGGGGCAACGCCTTTCTTCCCGGCGCCTACGCCGGCAGCTACGTGAACCTGGCCGAGATGAAACCCGACGCCGTGATGCGCGATCTGAAGAACACGCGCCTCTCCACGCCCGAACAGCAACGGCAGGTCGATCTCCTCGAGCAACTCAATCGAAAGCACCTCGCACGCCTAGAAAAAGATCAGGACCTGGAAGCCAGTATCGCCGCGATGGAGATGGCCTTTCGGATGCAATTCTCAGTGCCCGAAGTGTTCGACATCAGCAAGGAATCCCAGGCCACGCGCGATCTCTACGGCGACAGTGAATTTGCCAAAGGTTGCCTGCTCTCCCGCCGCCTCATCGAACAAGGCGTGCGCGTCGTGCAACTCTCCCTGTCCATCGACGGGTACGACATCGCCTGGGACACCGGCCATGAAAACATCGTGGATGGCCACGCCCGACTGGCAAAAGCCTGCGACCAAGGCATCGCTGCGCTGATCCACGATCTCAAGGCAAGAGGGCTCTTTGACGACACGCTCATCGTCTGGGGTGGCGAGTTCGGCCGCGCCCCCACCTCTGAAGGCGCCAAAGGCCGCGACCACGACCACTATGGCTACACCAATTGGCTCGCCGGTGGCGGAGTCAAAAGAGGCTTCAGCTACGGAGCGACGGACGAGTTCGGCTGCTCTGCAGTGGAAGACCGCGTCCACGTCCACGACTTCCACGCCACGATTTTGCACCTGATGGGACTCGACCACGAGAAGCTCACTTATCGCTACTCGGGCCGCGATTATCGACTGACGGATGTTTCCGGGAAAGTCGTGGAGGGAGTCCTCGCCTAACCGACATCGCCCGTCGGCTGAGTGTCGAAGCCACCGCACACTGCCGGACCTCTTATTCCGAGAGGCACTCAGTCACTGCACGGTGAGCAGTCTTTGATTTTTTAAAGTCAAATCCCGGCCCACGGGCAGCCTTCGCACGCGGGATAAATCGTCGGCACTCCACCCTTGGCTTCACGGTTTCCGAGGCAGGCGGATGGACAGAATACGGTGATTTTCGCTGTCACCAATGAGCAGGGTTCCATCGCTTTCGACAAAAATACCGTGAGGACGTGCCAACTGGGTCGGCCCACGAGAACCGGCCAGACCGTCGCCCTGGGTTCCGGTTCCAACCACCGTTTCGAGTGTCCGGCGCCGGACATCGAATTTACGAATGGCATGGTTTTCGGTGTCGGCCAAATAAACGTCGCCGTCCGGTGCTACGGAAATTCCCTTAGGCCCATTTAGCGTGGCCGCGCGAGCCGGGCCGCCATCTCCAGAGAATCCGGGGCGCCCCGTCCCCGCCTCAAGATGAATGACCCCGGCACGGAGATCGAAACGCAGCAGTTGATGCCCTTCGCGGCTAATGAGGAACAAGTTGCCAGAGGTGTCAAAATCGAGCGAACGCGGTCCGTTGAGGGGAGTGCCGCGGATGGGAGAACCGTCCGGAGTGGGGCCCGCCTTGCCGGTTCCAGCAAAGGTGGTGATGACTCGCGTCTTCGGATCAATTCGGCGCAAGACGTGATTGCCGATCTCGGCGATGTAGAGGTCGCCCGCCGGACTAAATTGCAAGCTAATGGGTTGGTTCAACCGAGCCTGATCGGCCGGTCCATCATCGCCCGAGTACCCCTTTTGACCGTTGCCAGCAAACGTCGTGAGCAGGCCGCTCTTGGCATCATAACGACGGATCGCGTGGTTACCGGTGTCGCTGATGAAGAGGTTGCCCGCGGCATCAAAGCGCAGTTCATGTGGTTTGTTCAGCGAGGCATTCTTGGCCGGGCCACGGTCGCCGGAATAAGCCGCGGTGCCATTGCCGATCACCGTTGTGATGATTCCGTCAGGTGCGATCCGCCGGACAACATGGGCTTCGTAGTCTGCGAACCAGAGGCTTCGGTCCGGTCCGCGCACCACGCCGAAGGGATTATTTAACCGAGCCTTTAAGGCGGGTCCGCCATCCCCATCCGAACCGACGGAACCGGAGCCGGCGATCCGAAGCGCGGTCTCAGCCCATCCTGATTCGATGGAGAGGATGAGGGCGATGAGCGGAATCAATGGAAGCTTCATAGGGTGTATCTAGAAGTGAGACAAGGGACTGCCGTGGGGGTGAACACGATCTGATCGTTAGCATTGCGAGGTCCAATGTCTATTCCCTCCATGGGCCCAAACCCCGTCTGTCGGAGTGCCGAATTGCACCAAAAGTCCTCTTGCCGTCCCGGGAATCGACGACCTGATCTTCATTACGATTCTGTCGGGCACTTTGGTGGTGGAACAACGGGACAAAATCCCCGGGAAGTGTCTTGCTTGGCCCTAGATTCCCCGTCGTTGCCGAAACCGAACAAAGATTCGGTGCCAGTTGTCGGCGGATCGTTCCCAATCCGAGCATGGACCATCAAATGCAAATTACGATCAGTCCGAAGACCGGAAAAGCAACACCGGGGCTGCGTTCATTAAGCGTTCCGCAACATTGGAATCCATACGTTGGAAATGAACGCGGAGCCTCAAAAGCAAATCCTTACCAATTGATAGGGATTAGCTTTTTCTCCGACACATCCTTCGGTTGAATCTCACAATCTCAGGCTCCCGGCGGTGCGAAACCGTGATCGTTTAAACATCCTACCCTTCCTCGGCCATGAACCTCATCTTCCTCCGCTTTATCGTTTTGCTCGCCGGTCTGGTCTCGACCCTCACGGCAGCAAACACGCCGTCGGCAGAGAAACGGCCGAACATCATCGTCATTCTCGCCGATGACATGGGCTTCTCGGACCTCGGTTGTTATGGCGGGGAGATACGGACCCCCCACCTGGACGCACTCGCCAAAGGCGGATTGCGCTTCACGCAGTTCTACAATGGGTCCCGGTGCTGTCCCACCCGAGCCTCGTTGCTCACCGGTCTTTATCCTCACCAAGCGGGCGTCGGGCACATGATGGAAGATCATGGAATCGACGGTTATCGCGGTTCGCTGAACCGGAACTGCGTCACCCTTGCCGAGGCGCTCCAGCCGGCCGGCTATCGGTCCTACGCGGTCGGAAAATGGCATGTCACACCGGGACACTCAGCCAAGGCCCTAGAGGACACACGCAATTGGCCGTTGCAGCGTGGCTTCGATCGCTACTATGGCACGATCCATGGCGCCGGCAGCTTCTGGGATCCGAGCTCACTGGTGCGTGACAACCGTCTTATCACAGCAGCCAACGACCCAGACTATCGACCGAAACAGTTCTATTACACCGATGCGATCACGGACCACGCCGTGACCTTCGTCCGAGAACATGCTCGCACCCACCCGGGTAAGCCCTTCTTCCTTTACACGGCCTTCACCGCAGCGCACTGGCCGATGCAGGCCAAGGAACAGGACATCGCCAAATACAAGGGTCATTACCATTCGGGCTACTCAGCGGTTCAGGCTGCCCGCTGGGCGAAGCAAAAACGTCTGGGTCTGGTGAACCCAAAGTGGGAGCGGCCCCCAATCGTGGGCAACTGGGCCTCGGTGAAGGACCGTCCCTTCGAGGAACGCTGCATGGAAGTCTACGCCGCGATGGTTGACTGCATGGATCAGGGCATTGGCCGGCTCGTCGCAGAACTGAAGGCCCAGGGCCAGTTCGACAACACGCTGATCCTCTTCCTCCAAGACAATGGCGGATGCGCTGAAGAAATCGGCCGAGGTAAGAATGCTTCCCAGCGTGCCGATCGGCCGACACTCCCCCTCATGGATCCGGATGATCAGCAGTTCAGCAGTCAGCCCAGGCAGACCCGGGACGGTTGGCCTGTGCGTCAGGGCTACGGTGTGATGCCGGGTGGGTCGGATACCTACATCGCCTACGGCCGCGGATGGGCAAACGTCAGCAACACCCCATTCCGCGAATACAAACACTGGACCCATGAGGGCGGCATCAGCACGCCGCTCATCGCCCACTGGCCGAATGGATTGGCATGGTCACGACGAAACCGTCTAGAACAGGAACCTGCGCACCTGATTGATATCATGGCGACGTGCGTGGACCTAGCCGGCGCGGTCTATCCCGAGCTGCGCGACAGCACAAAGATTAAGCCCATGGAAGGCGTAAGCCTACGGCCGCTGTTTGCCGGGAAACCCCTTGAACGCCGACGGCCGATCTTCTGGGAGCACGAGGGCAATCGAGCTGTTCGCGCCGGGAAGTGGAAACTGGTCGGCAAGGAGAACCAGCCGTGGGAACTGTACAACATGGAGCGCGATCGCACGGAACAGCACGATCTTGCTGCGGTCGAGTCGGACCATGCGCAGAGACTGGCCGCCCAATGGGAGGCCTATGCCGCTCGCGCCGATGTGCTGCCGCTCGGTACCTGGCGCGCCAAGACCGCGAAAAAGTGAAAAGCCGTCAATCCTCCTCCGATCGTTGAAGTCTTGTTACGGGTTCTGAAAGCTCTCCAGCGGCCGTGGCTGACCGCCGCACGGCGCCTCGATCAATTCTCTACCAATAAACAGAGGGCTCGGTGTAGATCGTATTAATTCCGCCCTGCCATCAAGCGGTGCCGCCCCAAAGCCAATGTCGGGTCCATTCGCCACCGGAAAGCCAACGGGTTAGCCCTTGTCCCTAGGTTGGAGGAGGGACATTTTTAAAAACCTGTGACCCGACCCCATCCCAATGGTCGAAGATGGTCTTCCGCATGCCTCGTGCGGCAGGTCACATTCTGCGCTCTGGTATTGTCTGCCCTCGCGGCAACGACGCTGGCCGCCTCTCTTCCAGCCCCCGTGAAAGCGGCAGTCCGTCGCTACTGCCTCGACTGTCATGATGGAGACGTCAAGAAGGGCAACCTGGATCTCGGCAACATCTTGTCGGACGACCTACAAACGCACTCCGTCGAATGGGAGCGAGTGGTTCGCAAACTCGCGGCCCGGCAAATGCCCCCCATCGGCAAGGACCGGCCCGTGGAGAAGGAGTTCGAACGCCTCGTAGCGACGCTCGGTTCGTCACTCGACACGTTGGCGGCGAACAACCCGAATCCCGGCCGCACCGACGCCTTCCACCGACTCAACCGCACCGAGTATCGGAACACCATCCGGGATCTGCTCGACCTCGAGATCGATGCGGCGACACTGCTGCCTAAAGACGACGCGAGCCACGGATTCGACAACCTGACGGGCGGCGATCTGTCACCCACCTTGCTCAACCGCTACATCTCTGCGGCCGAGAAAATCAGTCGCCTCGCCGTGGGTTCGCCAATCCTTAGGCCGAATGGCGACACTTATCGCCTAAAGCCAGACCTCACGCAGGAAGAGCACGTCGCAAACCTTCCACTCGGCACGCGCGGTGGAACATTAATCCGACACACGTTCCCCCGAGACGGCGAGTATGAGATCCAAATCCGCCTGACGCGCGACCGCAACGAGATGGTCGAAGGCCTGCACGAAACCCACGAACTCGAAGTCCTGCTAGATCGCGACACCGCGGCTCGATTCCAGGTGGGTCCCCCCAAGGGAAACCGGGACTATGAGACGGTGGATGCCCATCTGAAGGCGCGTATCCCAGTGAAGGCCGGACTCCACGAAGTCGGCGTGACGTTCATTAAGAATTTGTCCTCGTTGGTAGAAACCCAGCGCGATCCCTACCAGGCCCGCTACAACATGCACCGGCATCCCAGGCTCTCGCCCGCGATCTATCAAGTGTCTGTCACCGGTCCCTACTCGTCGCGTGAAGCCGGTGAAATGGGTGAAACGGCCAGTCGTCGAAAACTCTTCGTGTGTTATCCGAAGAACCCCAGCGAAGAAAACGCCTGTGCCGAGCGCATTGTGTCGGCCTTCGCGCGCAGAGCCTACCGGCGGCCCGTGGTGGCCGCTGATTTGGCCAAGCCACTGAAGTTCTACCACGAGGCCAAAGAAGCCGGCGGCTTTGAGGCGGGGATTGGATCGGCCCTCAGCGCGGTCCTCGTCAATCCTGAATTTCTTTTTCGAATCGAGCGCGATCCCACCGATATGGCGCCAGCGACGGCCTACCGAATTAGCGACCTCGAACTGGCCTCGCGGTTGTCGTTCTTCCTCTGGAGCAGCATTCCGGATGAAGAGCTTCTGGCCATCGCCCAACGGGGTGAACTGCATCGGCCGAAGGTCCTGGAGAGCCAGGTGCGCCGGATGCTGGCCGATCGGCGTTCCAGCAGTCTGGTCGA
>SXXZ01000241.1 GCA_005789375.1 Verrucomicrobiales bacterium
GCGCCGAGATGCGCCTAGTGGTGGATGGCGCTGTGGTGGCGACCAGCCGCGATCAATCGGGTGCCATTTTGTATGCCCCTTCCGGGCCCATGGTCATCGGGGCGTATCAGGACGACGATGAGCACTTCCGTTTGAGCGGTGCCTTGCACGAAGTGGGGTTGTTCCGTCGCGCCGTGCCCTCGGCGGAGTTGTTGTCTCACTACGAAGCCCGGAAGCGCCTGTTTCCTGAACCGGCTCCCGAGCCGATTTTTGCCAAGCCTGATTTTGGTCCCTTCATCGATTGGGTGGATCGCACGACGGTGCACGTGGTCTGGGAAACCCTCACGGATGAGTCGACGGTGTTGGAACTGGAAATGCCCGATGGCTCACAACGCCGTTGGGGCGTCGGCCAGGCCCGCAACCATTCGGTGACACTCACCGGATTGCTGCCCGATCGGGAGTACCACTACCGGTTGATTTTCCCGGATCGCGAGGGGCGTCGAGTCACCAGTCGTCGGTACCTCTTCGACTCGTCGTTTTACTATCGCCCGGCCCAGCCAGCGGTATCGCTGAAAACGCCCGCAGCCTCCCGCGCCGCACAGGTGATTCAGGCCTCCGGGGTGCACCAGGGGTATGCGCTAATCCTGGGGGCGACCGATGCTGATCTCGCGATCGAGTTGGTTCGCCAAAGCGATCTGGAAGTGGTTTTGGTAGAGAAGGAGACCGCGTTGATCCAGCGCCTGCGCGCGCGCCTAGACGAGGCGGGCATATACGGTGTACGAGCCACGGTGATGCGCTCCGAATCCGCCCAACTGCCCTTCGGCGGCCTGACAGCCAACTTGATCGTCGTGGCCTCAGGTGCTCCGCCAGAAGTGCCGGCCGCCGAAGTGTACCGCGTGTTACGGCCTGTGGGCGGGGCTTTTATGGCCGAAGTCCCCAGCCGCCAATCCGAAGCGTGGGCTCGTTGGATGATGGGTTCCGACATGGCTCAGTGGAGTTCGGTGGCCGGCGGGGGCGATTGGCACCGCTGGATTCGTGGTCGTTTGGTGGGGGCGGGCGATTGGGCTCATCAATACGGCGGGGCCGATAATTCCTCCTGTAGTCAGGATGACTTGGTCCGCGGCGACCTCCAGGTGGCCTGGTGGGGCGACCCGGGTCCGCGGCCGATGCCTGATCGCGGCAATCGCAACCCGGCTCCCTTGAGCGTCAACGGGCGCTTGATGATTCAAGGGGAACGGATCTTGTTCGGCCTGGATGCCTACAACGGTGCCATCTTGTGGTCGTTCTCTTGTCCGGAAATTCGCCGAGCAAACGTCACCCGCGACAGTTCTAACATGACGGCCGCCGGGGACAGGCTCTTTGTGGCTCACGGGCGTCATTGCTTGGGAATCGATGCCCAGACGGGCGCGCGGTCTCGCCGCTACTCGGTTCCGGCCGCCGGCGAGGAGGCCCGAGACTGGGGCTATGTGGCCGCCGAGGGAGGGCTTCTCATCGGGAGTCGTGTGAAGCCGGGATCGGCCTATCTGGGGGATGATGGCGAATGGTACGAGGAGTACGCCGCCGACCAAATCGCCCGGGTCACCAGCGACCTGCTCTTCGCCATGGATCCAGAGACGGGCAAGCCAGTTTGGCAGTACTCGGGCGGAGCCGTTCTCAATTCTACGATCACCTTGGGCGACGGAATGCTCTTCTTCCTCGAGAGCCGAAACCCGGAGGCCATCTCTGCGCCCTTTGCCCGGCAGAACCCCAATATTCTCACCGATCAATGGTTGGTCGCGCTGGATTTAAAGACCGGAAAGAAACTCTGGCAGAAAACCCACGACTTCAGCGCCTGCAAGTTCATGACCTATTTGGTTTACGGGAAGAACACCGTCGTTGTCACCGGCACCGATGCCTCCAAGAACTTTCATACCTTCGCTTTCAACGCGCCGTCCCCTCGTGGGAATCAAGACAGCGGCGACGACATCATTAGCGCCATCGGCGGCCGTGTTCTTTGGTCGGAGTCGCACAAAGAAGACAAGGGGCACCACAGCGGGCACCTCCAGCATCCCGTGGTTATCGGGGACACCTATTATTCGGATCAGCGGGCTTTCAAACTCACCTCGGGAGACTTGGTTCGCAAAGATCTGCCCGAGCGCCGGGGTTGCGGGGTGATGTCGGCGGGTCGCAATGCGATCTTCTTCCGTCACCACTTCCACGGCATGTGGGATCTGGAATCCAACAAACGGACCCAATTCGAGGGCATTCGTTCTGGGTGCTGGCTGAGCATGATCCCGGCGGGAGGAATGCTGTTGGCTCCGGAGACGAGCGCGGGTTGCTCCTGCACCCATGCGATCCAGACTTCCATCGGTTACATCCCGAAGGTCTTGGCCGGGCGATAGGTTTGGAGTCATCAGTGCCGGATGAGAATGCCACGGTACTGGTGGTTTATGAAAGTCGTGCGGGATGGTTCCCGCGGTAGACATCGGTGACGATGGCTTCCTTAGCCTTCCAAACGAGTGTCATGGTTAGAGCCACGGGCAGGAGTCCTAGAGAGACCACCAGGAGCACGCGGGCTTGCTCTAAAACCTCGAGGATTTCCTGGAGATGGTTCGGGAGAAATTGAAACTCCCGGGCCAGAGTCCATGCGGCTGCGAAGGCTAACAGCGTGCTCAGCAGGGTAGTGTTAATGGTGGTAAAGAGGCGCATGTCCGAGCGGAGGGTTTCGTCTGGGAGCAAGGCGGCCAAACGACGGAGCGAATGGTTCAAGGCCAGAAGAAATCCCAGCCCTGAAAAGAGCATGAGCAGGAGGCTCGCCCCGAACAACGCAACGTCGGGGCGTCGGCTCCACCACCAAGTGAAGGGTGAAAGAGCCAGATTCAGCAGGGCCAGTAATTCGGCTCGATTCACCGATCGCACCCAGACTCGTTCTTGGGTTTGGAACTGCTCCAATTGCTTCAGTCCAAACCAGATGAGTCCGCAAGAAGCGACCGGCAGGCCGATGCCGAACTGGGACCATAATTCACCGAGGGCGGTTCGGGTGCAGGCGAGCAAAGCCAACGGCAGTCCCCAGAAAAGGCAGGACAACCCGCGCACAACGCGGGACAGAGAGGTCAACAAGGAGTCCTGATTCACCGCGGGCAAACGAAACGCTGTTTGGAGGGGTCACCGCAAGAAGGAACCCGAACGGTTTAAGACAACAAAAGCAACCCTCCTAAAGACGCTTCACACGGCCGCCGGTAATTTGGGTTCCCTCAGGATGCGGGGCGATGGGTTATGGCGCGAAGGGAGCTTCTTGGGGCTTAGTGTCCGAATTCACGCGTTGAGAGGTTCCTCGCTATTTTCAGTGGTTTTCACACCGGCAGGTTTCATCATTTTCACACCGTCACGGCCAGTTGTTTTTTTTCGGACACCCAGATGTAGCCCGAAGACCTCCTAGGTAGGGACCGATCTCCGAGCGGTCCATGTCCGCGGTGATCCTGCTCTACGGTGTTCCATGTCTGCGGACGTGGCGCTTTCGGAGAAATCGCCCCACCTCGGAGGTTTTTGGGTGAGGTGGATTTTTCGGCCACCCGGATGTAGCCCGAGGACTTCCTAGGTAGGGACCGATCTCCGAGCGGTCCGTGTCTGCGGTGGGCTTCCTCCACGGTGTTCCATGTTTGCCGTGGACCGATCTCTGCGGTGGTCCTTGTCCGCGGACGTGGCGCTTTCGGAGAAATCGCCCCACCTCGGAGGTTTTTGGGTGAGGTGGATTTTCGGCCACCCTGATGTAGCCCGAAGACTTCCTAGGTAGGGACCGATCTCCGAGCGGTCCGTGTCTGCGGTGGGCTTGCTCTACGGTGTTCCATGTCTGCCGTGGACCGATCTCTGCGGTGGTCCGTGTCCGCGGACGTGGCGCTTTCGGAGAAATCGCCCCACCTCGGAGGTTTTTGGGTGAGGTGGATTTTTCGGCCACCCGGATGTAGCCCGAGGACTTCCTAGGTAGGGACCGATCTCC
>SXXZ01000242.1 GCA_005789375.1 Verrucomicrobiales bacterium
GGAGGGGTCAATGCCAAGGTGGGGCTCACGCCCCGGAGCGATTTGCAGTGGATCTACGATGGTCAGGTGATTTCCTGGAGGCGATCCGATGCCACCGGACGGCTCGAACAGCGGTCGGGAGCTGGCGACCTCCAGACCCGTCTCAAGGTTAACCTCTGGGGCAATGACGGCGGACCCACCGCCCTAGCCCTCATGCCCTACGTAAAATTGCCCCTGTCGGCCTCCCATGTTCGCAATGGGCATGCGGAAGGGGGGCTCATCGTGCCGCTGGCCGTCGAATTGGCCCCAGGCTGGTCGTTGGGCGGCCAGACCCAGGTCGACTGGGTTCATTACGACCCGGCCGGTCACGGCTTGGAATGGGGCAACACCGTGACTCTCGGGCGCGACATCACCGAGCGGTGGGCCGGCTTCATCGAACTGGCCGCCCGCATCGCACCGGAATCCGGTCTGCCTTGGCAGGGGCAATTTGATCTGGGTTTCACCTGGGAAGCCCGTGAGGGACTCCAACTCGATTTCGGCTGCTTCTTCGGAATCACCCGATCGGCTCCGGATTACATGCCCTTCCTCGGGCTGACCTGGCGGTACTGACACCAACGGGCCGTTCGCAGGAGGGTTCCCGACGCGGGCCAATCAAAAGTAACGAGAAGCCACCGTGGGCCGCAGGGGCTGGAGGTGAGTGTCGAGCGCTTGGCGGAATCGTTCGATCCCGGCTTTTTCAGCATCTCCGAGGCCGTAACGAATGTGGCCTCCCAAATAGGATTGGCGAAATTCACGGGTGAATTCTGGGCGATGCTCGATCCAGCGGGGCATCGATTCCAGACCGAGAAGTCGGGCTTGGCGAAGCCAGTCCGCTAAGGCGGGCGTTGCAGCGGATTCCCCAACGGCCCACACGGCGTAAACAAACGGCAGGCCTGTCCATTGCTTCCACGCGGCCCCCAAATCCCAAATTTGATGAGGGTGTGGACCCAGAGAAAATCGAATGGCTGGATCTCCGATGAGCAGCATGTTGCGAGGCATCCGCTCCCGGTCATAATCCGCCAAAGTGCTGAACCGCGGAGCCAAGCCGCGGGCTGCTAAGAGCACGCGCAGGAGGTTCACGCTGGTGCAGGAAGCCGGGTCGAGGTGCACCTCAGTCAGGCGTTCGTCGAGAGGATCCTGATGGGCAAGAAACACACTGGCCACAGGACCGTCAGAGGCGATGGCCACGCCATCCACGATGGGATACCCCGGAGCGAACAAGGCTTCGGTGACACTGAGCAAGGCGGCATCCAGACGGCCGGACCGCAATTCTACCGCCAAAGCCGAAGGCGGCAGGAACGAACACCGCCCCTCGAGTCCGCAGGTCAAGGGCACCGCGTTGAGATAGGGGACGGATCCGATGCGTACCGTATCAGGAATCACACCTCAAGAGAGCGGCTTTATTGTCCACCGCAAGCAACGAACGATGCGGCATCTCGAGAGGCATCACTTGAGCCGACCAACAAATTGGGCCGTCTTGTCCATGGCCACCTGGATCTTGTCGAAGGCGGTCGCAAAACAGCAGCGCACAAAGCCCTCGCCGCTGGGCCCGAAAGCTCCGCCAGGGACGCAAGCGACCTTCTCCTCGTTGAGCAAACGCACGGCAAACTCTTTTGAAGAAAGACCGGTGCTGGTGATGTCGGGGAAAGCATAGAAAGAACCCCGCGGCAGATTGCACTTGAGGCCCATGTCGTTGAGGGCCTTCACAATGAAATTGCGGCGCAACTGATACTGGTCGCGCATTTCGGCCGGGGCCGCGGCCCCGTGGGTGAGCGCCTCGATGGCAGCCTCTTGGGCGATGATGCTGGCGCACATGATGGCGTACTGGTGCACCTTCATCAGGGCATCGATGAGCGGGGCAGGACCGCAGGCGTAGCCGATGCGGAAGCCGGTCATGGCATACGCCTTCGAAAAACCGTGCAAGAAGATGGTGCGCTCGGCCATGCCCGGCAGCGAGGCGATGGACACGTGTTCTCCCTCGAAGGTTAGCTCAGAATAGATCTCGTCGGTGAGAATCAACAAGTCATGACGTCGGGCCACTTCCGCGATCTCGAGCAACTGCTGCCGGGTCATGGTGCCCCCGGTCGGATTCGTCGGAAACGACAGCATGAGCACCTTGGACTTCGGCGTGACCACCGCCTCAATGGCTTGGGCCGTCACCGCGAAACCATCTTCGGCCTTGCAAGCCACTGGCACCGGCACCGCATGAGCCAAAACCACGCTGGGCGCGTAACTGACATAGCAAGGCTCGTGGTAAATGACTTCATCACCGGGGTTAAGCACCGCCCGCAGAGCTAAGTCCAGAGCCTCGCTGACACCGACCGCCACCAGCACCTCAGTCTTCGGGTCATAGCGAACCCCGAAGTGCTGCTCGACGTAGTCCGAAATGCACTCGCGCAATTTCAGCAAGCCCAAGTTGGAAGTGTACTGGGTCCGACCCCGTTCCAACGCGTAAATCGCCGCCTCACGGATATGCCAAGGGGTGGCGAAATCCGGCTCTCCGACCCCCAGCGAAATCACACCCGTGGTGTTCTGGACGAGTTCGAAGAAGTCGCGGATACCCGAGCGCGGGATCCCCGCGACGTGGTGGGCGATGAAGTTGCGATGAACGGAGGACATGGACGTCTCTGGGGGGTATGCGAACTCGGGGACCTTCGGGAAGAGGAATTTCCCGGATCCGCCACAGGTTCGCCGGGTTGGGCGGTTAGTGGCGGCTCGGGCGGGAAAGTGCGGCTGCCGTGGCGCAGGCGACTGCGACGGCGGATGGAACTCGTGTACCGGACTTCATGATGCAGGCCTATTCCGGACAAAACCCCGGCCCTGTCAAGGCGAGCGTGCCGCGGATATGCTGCGGAGGGCTATCCGCTTCTAGGTTTCATCAACCCTTCACGACACCCAACAGACCCGTGACTCCCCCTCGCACTCGCCGGCGATCTAAGCTTTATTGATTCCGTGCGTTGTCAGAAGAGGAGCCTCTCCCGGCTTCCAATTGATAACAGCCCGGTACCTGCCATGAACGTCTCATCCCTCAGCTGCTTTGGCCTTCCCGCCTGGATTCTGGCCACTTCTCTGGTCACTTCTCTGGCCACTTCTCTGACTGTCCGGGCCGACACCGACCTCGGCTTCATTGAAACCTTCGCGCTGGCTCCTGATCGCGAAGCCACCCTGGGGCAACTCGTGCCGGGCACCGAGGACTATTACTTTTTCCACGCGCTGCACTACCAGTCCTCGGGACAAAAGCAGAAATTCTCCGAGACGCTCACCCAATGGGCCACGCGTTTCCCGAATTCCGAGCAGCGCCAACTGCTCGAGAACCGTGAAGCACTCCTGGCCTACGGCACGGATCCGCAAAAAACCCTCCAACACTTGCGCGATCGACTGGGGCTGCAGTTGAACCATGTCCAGGAGCTCCCCGACCAAAAGCCTGACCTGCCCACGGCACTGACGCCCTCCATGATCTCGCGGGAACGCTTCCTCAGCGCTCTCCCGACAGGCAATCCGCTGGGCACGCTGTCCGAAGCCGAGCTGGAACGGTTGCTGCAAGACCCGGCCCCGGCTCTTCCCTACCCGGCCGTTGGCCTACTGATGCGGATCCAACGACCCGACGCCCCGGGCCTGCTGCCACGGATCATTACTGAGTTGAAGACGCCGGAAAGCCGGGGCTTTGGTTCCTTGCCTATTCATCGAGCGTTGCTGCCCGCGCAGCTTGATGTGCTCGAAAAGGAAATCCCGGCGCTGGCCCACCAGTCGGCGTTTGTGATGACCCGGATTACCAAGCTGGCACCCGGGGCCGACGCCAATGCCCAGACAAATCCGCTCGAAAGGGAGGCCTTGCTGGAGCGCGTCGGAGGCTATGTGCGGGGACTGCCCACGGCGTTCAATTCCCTCAAGGCTCACGTGCTGTATGCCCGCCTGCAACACGACCGGACCCGCGGTGTCTATGATCGGTCTCGCTTCCTCGAATACTTGAAGCTGCCCCGACCGGCCGCCTACATGAACCCGAAATACCTCGAATCGGTTCAGGCGAACCACTTTGCGGCCGACTTGAATGCCGCCTTTCCGGAATCGGGTCTGGGACTGCCTCCCATCGGAATGGACGAGCCGTTAGTCCGTGAATTCTTCCTGCACTTCGCCGCCTCTGATGCTCAGTGGGAACCGTGGACCGAATGGCTCCGGGACACCTGGGTCAAACCCCTCTTCGCCGAAGCCAAGATCACCCAAGGTGCCGGGGAAACCGAGCGCTGGACCTCGTTGCTGTCGCCGGCGGCGTATCAGGCACTGAAGGATCGCGTGGACATCGAATTTCCGGCCACCAATGCACCGAGCATTCCGGTGAATCAGGAAGTCGCGGTGAGCGTGACTCTCAAGAACACGCCTCAGGTCATGGTCCGTCTCTTCGAGATCAACACCCTTGGCTACTTTCAGTCGCACCAACGCCCCCTGAACACCGACCTCCC
>SXXZ01000243.1 GCA_005789375.1 Verrucomicrobiales bacterium
CAGCCGACCAAGCCGCGAAGACGCGCATCAAAACTTTCGCGTGACCGTCCGACGCCTCGTTTTCGGCGCAGTCTTTCTCCCCGAAACCCGGCCCTCATTTTTCTGTTCGGTTTGAAGAAGGGGTCCCAGGGCCATCGCCAGCAGCTTGAGATCCGAAAGCGAGAATTCGATGGCCGGTTTAAGCCAATAGGACCCACTCAACTTGTTTCCGATACCTCGCACAATATCACGTGCCCCGTTTTTCGTCTGTGAGCCACCTGCGGCCTTCGCCGTCGTCCGTGGTCTGGACAGATCCTTGAGGAATTCGAATTGCTTCGGAGTCAGGTCGGCCAGAAAGGCCTGCTCATCGAAGTCGTCGGTCACCAGATTCCGGATCAGGAAGCGGAAGAGATTGTTGATCCTGTCTGGAATGGCGATGCCCACACTGAATTTGCATCCGCGCTCCTTCACCTCGAAGGCGACCACAAGCACACCCACCTCCCGTCGGCCGCTCGTGTTCAGGAAGTGCTGGATGCCAAGGCCTCCGCTGTTCAACGAGGTTTTGAGCCGGTCTATCTTCGTGAGCTGAGTCTTCAATTGGTCTCTGGTCACGACCAAGTCCTTCATCTCCTTGCCCCGGACATCTTGGACGTCGCGCTGGTAGAAATCCTCGAACTCCGGATTCACCCAGACCAACCGCTTCTTGTGGGTCACGCAGATCGGGAGTGGCACCTGGCCGTAGGCCGCATCCAGCCATGCAGGCGGTTCGGGGAGGGGCTCTGCAGACTTGCGGCGGTTGGAAGCCATAGAAACCGGGTAACATAAACTTCTCTGGCTTCAAGGATTCTTCCCCCATCCCGATCCACATCGATCCAGCCGTTGCCCTGGGAGAGAACGAAACGTGGTAGGCACCACTGGCGCTAATCCGGCCGATCTCCCAGGGACAACCATAGCAACCGTCCGTCGAAGCACTTCGATTGCGGTTGCTTGGAACAAGCAACCACAGGTCCACAGCACCCTGATAGAACAGGAGCGTGTCTGATCGTTCGCTGCCGTGCGGCTGCGCTGCGGGAGGACCTGAACCAACGCAACAACGTCCGCCATAATCATGACTTCGATGAATCGCCTTGCCGGTCCGCTTAGTACCATCCACGCCGCTCCCAACTCCGCTTGGGTGCCGGAGCACTGGAATGTGCTTCAAGGACTCCCATACACCGCCGCCGGAGCCGTGGGGATCGCACCTTCCGATTGGGTCGAGCGCCTCCAACTCCTCGGCGTCCCTGACGCCGACCAACTTCCAAAATCGCCCCTGAACCGGGCAGACGTCCGGCAGATCTGCCGGGACACCAACAAGCCGGTCTTGTTCGGATATGCCTGCGCCATGGCGTGGGGCGGCCAGGGACTCGGGCCGACCCGACCTCATGCCCAGAGCGCCTGGGCGGCCCACGCGGACCTCAAACCCATTCTCGAACAACTCCGCAACCATTCGCTGAATCGGATCCAGGCCTACGACCTTTTTCTGAACGGCACCCGCATCCCCGGGCTTGGCCCCTCGTTCTGGACCAAGCTGCTCTTCTTCTTCGCCGAGCGGGCGGACCTGTATGTCATGGACCAGTGGGTCGCCAAGAGCGTGAACCTCTTGGTCGGGCGTACCCTCGTCCCGTTGGTCGGCGGTTGCCCGCCTCGGGACACACCGTCAGCGCTCTACAACACCTATTGCGAGGAGATCGACCGCATCGCAAAGCACCTCGGACTGAGCGGTTCTCAGGCTGAAGAGAAGATGATGTCTCATGGAGGACACAAGCCTGGTGCCTGGCGTAGCCACGTGCTCCAGAACGAGCCGAAAATCGGAACTAAGCTTTACTCCTGAGCTGAGGCGCACGACTTCCACCATCCTGCACTCCGTCGAAACGCCTCGATCCATTCAATGAACACCCCTCGCTTCGGCTCCGGTCAACCGCTGCCGCCTCTGCCCCTCTCCATCGACTCCACGATCCTGCTTTCCAGGATGGAGGCGATGGGACTCGGCTCAATCCGCGACACGGAACTCTTCTCGGGATCCCCCAGCGCCTCCGATGTTCTTCCTTGGTGGCTTCTGGAGGTTTTCAAGAAGGACCAATGCCGGGTGCCCTTGGCTCACCTGTCTTCGCTGATGGCTCAGCATCGATTCGGACTGCGGGCTGGCAGCTTCAGCCTTCGGCCCATGCAGACCTTCTGCAGCGGTCTTCCCTTGGGCAGCCCCGAGGTGCAGGCGAAAACCCTGCACCGGCTACTCATGGGCTTGATTCATCTCGGTGAGAGCGCCGACGAGGACGATATCGTCACGCTCCTGTGCGGCATCGCCCACCTGGAGACATCCATCGGATCCAACACGGGATGGTTCTCCTCGGCCTCCCGGGCGCTGGTTAAAGGCAAAGCCCCTCATGAGGAAGCCCACCGATCCATCGCCCACCTCGCCACTTTGCATGGATTCGAAGACATGGACGACACCTTGGGTCTGATCCTCGAGATCGGCGAAACTTCCACCTGTCTCGAGTCCATGGCCGCCCTGCTCGGTCGAGGCGACGCCAGCCTGACGCAGATCGACCTCCACAGCGAGACGGCCTCGGCAGGCAATCAGGAGGCGATCCTCGCAGTATTGGAGTGCCTTGAGACTGGCACCTTGGATTCACTGGACCCGTTTCTGAACGACGACTCGTGGCAGACACGTGCCTCGGCAGCGCGACTGGTGGGACACCTGGTCCGACGCAAGACGATCGCACCCGGACCGGCTCTCGAACTTTTAACGGAGCGGATGAAGGCCGAGGATGACTCCGACAACTGCTGGGTTCTTTCCCAATGCCTGGGCGAGGTCATTGCCGAGGATCCGGAGGAAGGCATCGATGTGATCTTCAACCACCTCTGCGAGCTCGATGGCAAGGGCGTCACCCATGAGTTGATGGATGCCTTGTCCTTCGGAGTCAGCGAGACGGTCGATGCCCGCATATTTGAGGAACTGCGGGACCTCTTCTCCTACGAAGACAGCGCCGGACGCCGGGCCCTCAACCGCTGCCTGACCTGGGTGGAGGGGCTGCCCCCGAGCCCGCTCGACTGGGTGTGCCTCCCCGTCGTCAAGTCGCTCCAATGGGGTCGCCTGAGATTGCCGCGATCGGTTGCACCCTGGTTTTCCGGGGATGGCGACATCGCCAGTCACCTGCTCACGGTGCTGTTGCAACGCGAACGCATGCCAAGCCACACCGCCAATCTAGGCGTTTGGCATCTGAACCGACACCCGGAAATAATGCCGGTCTGGGAATCGCTGGTCTGCCGATCGGCTAATCTGGGCAACGAGGAGGTCTGGGAAGTCTTCAGCGGCATTATCGCCGCCTCGCGCATCACCACCCGGTTGAGCGCTGCCGAACTACGCTGTGCGTTGGGAGGAGGCGCCCCGATGAATTTGACCGGAGATGCGGCCGGAGTCGGGCGATTGATCGCCATCGCCTCCACTCGATTGAGAACGGCCTACCGCGCCATGGACCTGCTCGCCCACGCGGGCCCCGAGATCCAGACCATCGCACGCCACGCCTTGTCGAGCCTACCCGCTGGAAACAAATGCCCGGCAGACCTGGGAGCGCTGCCACCGGCGAACGGCATCGGCCCCTCGGACAGCGATCCCACCGTCTTGGGCCTTCCCGTCCAGACCGTGCTACGACCAGAACACTTCGACGCCGAATTCCAACCGATGTTCGGCATGAAGCCGTTGGCTTGGAAGGCGCAGGGTCGACTGCTGGAAGGACTGATCGTCGCCTGTCAGCATCGCACCCACTGGGGAGAAACCCTTTGCGACTGGGGCGATGAACCGGAGGTCCGGCGTCTCCTCGAGAGGAACCCCTCGAGCCTGGTTCATCAGGCGATTGCCGCCTGCACCATCAGCGGAGTCGATCCGTTGATCGAGGTCGGTGAATCCATCGCCGGGCTGCTGCCCAAAAAGCCCACCGGCGATCCGCTCGCTGCCATCGTCGCCCTCGCCCAGGAAAGACTCCAACAGCGTTTGGAGGATTCCCATGAGCCTCCACCACCGAGGCGCTCCGACAAGAAATCCGATGCATACACGTCGGCCGATGAAGGCGTCGACCGCGGCTCTTCCTTCAAAATTTCATGAACTCCAGAATACCGATGACGACTCAGGAAAAAGATAAACCGGCAGTTCGGCGATTCGAAGGACGGCGGATTCTGTTAAGGGGATTCAGTGAGAGCGATGAACCGCTCGCCAAGAAGACGTTGATGGCTTTTGGCGGAAGCCTCGTCCAGAGCCTTCAGGCTGCAGACCTGGTGGTCTTGGGGCCTGAAGGCAATTCAAAGGTGGTGGATCTCGCTCGTCGCAAGCGACTGAAGGTCATTCCTTGGGCCGATCTGGAATCGATGGAGCCCCAAGAGCCGGAGCTTCCCGATCAGCAAGTCAGCGACCGAAACGCCGTGGAGTTTGGGACTGATCATCTGCGAATCCTCGATGTGCGCATTCCATACAACGAAACCCGACCTCCGTCGGACCCGCAGCCGGATCGGTTCAGCAACCTCTGCCTCGACGAACCGTTCCTGAAGGCCGCGCGCGCCGTGGCCCTCGGAGCGGCGCATCGCTTGCCGACGGCCCTGGAGGGTAGCACTGCGGCCTCAAAGACGACGGTCGTGCTTTGGGTCGCCCGCCTGTTGGGGCAACCCGTGTTCCGGTTGAATCTCCATGGACAAACAGACACAGGCGAACTGATCGGCCGATATGTTCCCACTCGTGTCGGCGAGGATTGCGACCTGGACTCACTCACGGCGATGCGCTCATGGCTGAAACCCGAGTGCCAGGCACTGCTCGATCATGCTCTGCGGGATCAACGAGAACTGTCGTTGCCCGAGCGCGCCTTCCTAATGGCGCGCGAGGGATTCCGGGATCGGAGTTGGCGTTTCGCAGAGGGAATCATTCCGCAGGCACTGCGGACCGGAGCTTGGGTGTTGCTCGATGAACTCAATCTCGCCGAACCCCAAATCCTCGAACGACTGAACCCAGTAATGGAGTCGCCTCCCAGCCTGCTGCTATCGGAAGGCGACCAGACCCGATGGGGTCCAGGCGGACTGCCGGTCCACGAGCGATTCCGAATGTTCGGCACTCTCAACCCGCCCACCACGGAATACACCGGCCGATCGGTGATGAGTTCCGCTTTCAGAGATCGATGGTTGCAGTGGTTCTCTGCGGCTGCTCCGGACGAACCAGAATACACGGCCCAACTACGACTCCTCGTCTACGGAATCCAACCAACGGTCACCATCGGCCGCCACCGCTACCAGAACAAGAGCGTCGAACCCGTGCTGTCCCGGTTGTGCGAAGTGCCGGAGATCGATGCGTGGATCGCAGCGTTGGCTCAATTCCACAGTGCTTTGGCATTGGCGTGCGGCGATTCGACGCGATCGCCGAGCCTCGGACGTCTTCGTCGCGAGCGCTACGTCTTCACCCGCCGCAGCCTTGAGACCTGCGCCCGACTCTGGAACTCCCTCCGCCAAGAGTCCCCAGGTGATTGTCCCAAGTCGCAATTGGCTTCGGCCACTACCACGGTGTACCTGAACAAGCTGAGCGCAGGTTCTGACCGAAAAGCGGTGATCGGCATGGCTCAAGCGGCTGGCCTGCCCGTGGAGGACGCCCCGTGAAGCCGACCCACGCGACACCCAACAAAGCGGAGTTCCTGGAGGAATTGCGTCAACTCGCCTGCCTGGTCTCGGGAAAACCCGACCTGCGATTGGTGGAAGGCGCTCCAGGATCCGGTTGGAGTTTCACTCCCGACTTGCGACGGATCTCCATGGATGGCCGCCGGCTACGTTCGGAATCCTATGACTTCAATCGAGGGCTGGTGCTTCATGAGTGTGCTCATGCCGCGATCACGCGCCTGATACCGCTCTTGGAAGAAGACGGATTGAAACGGCCTCCGATCTTTGCAGTGGTCAACGCGGTCGAGGATTGCCGCATTGAAACCTGGCTCCAGGCTCGGTTTCCGGGCTCGCGTCCGTGGATCAGGGAATACAATGACCTCCTGCTCGAATCCCGTTTTGGTGCCGATGGAGAAACCGTCCAACAGGACACCTTGTTGGCGCACTTCATCGCCGGGCTCCTCAATCGTTGGTGGTTCGGAGATGCAGGGATCTCCCAGAATTATCACGTTCGAGTGCTCGTCGATCGGGCATGGCCTCACCTGCAGGCGATCTGTCTGGCGATTCCCAGCGGACGTTTGACTCTCGACGAGGCGACGAGGCTCTACAGCACCCACCCGCTATCGCATCTGTACGCGGAGGCGGCCCTGCCGGAAGGACGACAGGCTTCGGAGTTGGAGGTTCGCTGGTGCCAACTGCGGATGTGGGAACACTTCGAGCACGGGATACTGCCGATCGCGGAGTCCATTTATCCGCGTACCCGAGGAGATCGGCTCAACCAACGGCTGCGCCAATGGTTGGATCGGTGGTTGGTCGTCCATCACCAAGGGCCTGAACCCACACCGCCGCGGCAACCAGACCCGCAATTCACACGCGTCCTCCAAGGCCTCCAAACCGGCAGCCGTGGCACCCGAGGTCCGGGAGGTACCGTCAACGAAGAGGCCGCGGTCGCGACATCAGGCTTCCAACATTATCAACGGTGCGCTGAACAGCTGGCCGTTGAAATCGAACGTACGAGCGCAACGATCCTCGACCTTCTGGAGCCCCAAACCCACCCCCGGTGGATTGGTCCCCACCGCATCGGCAGTCGTTTGAACCTGAGGGCCGTGTACGAATCGGAGTCGGATCCCGACTCGATGGACCGCGTCTGGCAAAGACGGATACCTCCGACCGACCATGATGCTTCCCTCACTTTGCTGGTAGACACCTCCAGGTCCATGCAAGGCGAACGGATCGAGGCGACTGTCCAGGCAATCGTGTTGTTGGTAGAGGTCTGTCAGCGGGTCAACATTCCACTCACTGTTTTCACCTTCTCGATCGAATGCGATCTCCTCATCGCCGCTCACGACACCCTGAACTACGAAACCCAGAACCAAATCGGCAACCTCATCACCAGCCCCTGCGGCGGCACTCGGCTCGAATCTGCGCTCGAAAAGGTCCAAGATCACCTTTCGACACTCACCTTTTCCGAGAACTACCTCGTGCTGCTCACCGACGGACAACACAGCGAGGGAGAAAACCCAGCCCACGTCATCCAACAACTCCAACGCAGCGGCGCCCGCGTCCTGGGCCTAGGATTGGGACCAAACTCCGACGCGCTCCTAGAGTTCCTGCCGAATTCTCGAGTCAACCTTCAACCCAACCACATTGCAGATGCGATTATTCAAATTCTAGTGACCGCAGTACTTGGCAAACCTCGGGCGGTTGCGCGGAACTAGTTAAATATCTTGATAAGCACTTACAATTCTAACAAAGCAAAATTTTTGTAACACACACCAAAGCAAATCGTCGCTAATTAAACACCAAGACACCACCCATTGTAATAGAAACAAAATAACAACACCCAACACCTTTACTAACAAACCATCCTTTAAACCTAGAATCAGATGAGGTTAAGGAACTGTATCCATTTGAAATGCACTTCAAAGAAATCAATCCACTCGAACTAACCATTAAAACGTTAACTTGAGTACCATTTGGAAAGTGGTTGTTTACCCCACTCAACTTAACACCTGTTATCGACGCCACAAATTTTCTAAGAGCCACTGGAACTTGGTAACTCTGAGTCACATTTGTTTTTGATACTTTTTTCATTTTGAAGCCATTGATTTATTATTTTTACAATCCAAAACGAATCCGTTGCCCAGAATTTTATTAAAACAACACTTTCGCAAGGTTTTAATAACTTTTTCCAGGTTTAGATGTTATTTTTTAAAACAGGGTTATTACACGCTGCAGGCGGCAGATTAGCCACTTTTCGGACCCAATCCCACTTCTGGTCATTTTTTGATAAAGGAGGCAGATCACACTCCTTTCCATCCAAAGTTGGCTGCTGATTACCGATTGCCGGGCACGCACATTTATTCGGCCAAGTTCGTATCGCAATGCAGCGGAGCATCCATTGAAAGCCAAAATAGGTGCGCAAGCAATTTAAATTCGACCAACTGGTGAAGGCTCCATTCGATTGCCGCAGATAGCCTCGGCTGTCCATCAACCCTTCCTGGACTAACCATTTTCCGATTGGGAGGTGAAGGATCCTTTTGAGTAAAATGGAATCAATCGGACTGTGGAGGGCGCAGAGGAAAGGCGCGACGACTGCGGACTCCGGGTAGGGATTGAATTTACCCATCGTAGGATTCCACTGGCCACCTGAAAGCCAACAGGCCTGATACTTGAGGAACAGATTGACCACCTTTTGCGCCATCCCAACCGTCGACAAAGCGGATGGATGTCGCGTTACTGGCGCTCCCGACAAACTCAACGAATGCCCACGAATTCTCCAGATGGTGTCTAGAATCCACTGATCGAAGGTCGATATAACACAACCCGTAGGTGGTTTCGGCAGAGCAACAAGGGTGTCCTCAATAAACTTTCGGTCTTTGGGACTTTTGATGAAAGGGTTGGGAGAAAGCTGCGGTCGGGCTGCTTTCCAGGAGTTTCCAAACGCATCGTTGATCCGATAGGGCCTGCCGAGCGGCCGCTTGGGCTGCCACAGCTTCAAATCGATGTGCAGGGCGCTGACCAGTTCCGCGCCCGACGACCCTGCCGGAAAAGGAGCTGGTGAGCCGCCAACATACGCCGAGAAGCGTTGGGCATCAGCTATGAATTGGGAATGGAACGGCCCGGTTGGCTCCACATGGCAGCACGGCATAAAATGAATTCTCTTTTACCTTGCACCTTGTACTAATCAGCGTTCTTGACGGTCAAGACTTGCCAGCAAACCTGGGTGTCTCGCGCGCGTCCCCCCTTTTGACATCCCCGAACCCCATACCGATCGCCATAGCGGTTTAGGAGTCTCAGGTAAACCCCAGACATACCGCTCAGCGCAGTTTCTTCGAGGTGCTCCCACTTCAGCAGCGGCACATCTCCCACAGTTCCATTGCCTCGCCCAGTCGGTTGCTTGAATCAAGCAACCCATGCGCCCGGTTGCGTGCTACAAATGAGACTGTCGATGCGGGAAGCCTCGGGTTCGCGGGTGCGAGTGGACGAGGGCGTCGACAACAACCAGAAGAAAGGACTTGAGACATGATCATTGCGGGAAAACCGGAAGACAGGAACGAAGACAACCTTCGCCGGAAACTCAGCGCGGCTTTGGAACACTGCGAGCGCCTCAAGAGGCAATGCGAAGAAATCCAACGACACGCAACCAGCCTCGAACACCGGGTGGAATCCATGCGGAGAGAGCGTGACGATGACCGACGACCATCGGACGCAACCTCCGCATGGGATCAAGGCCTTCGTGATCTGTTCAACCGCCTCGCCCGAGAGATGCTCGATGGTGGCTGGGACTGGCTCCGGGATCGATGGGTTATGGATCCGGAACAATCCTCGGCTCAAGGCTCCAGATCTGGCGGTGACGGCGACATTTCAGTGATCCCGGGAACGGGCGGTGCCTGTACCGAGACGGTACTGGTTTTCTTGAGCAATCGGGATTGGCCTCACAGGTTCCACTCCAGACACGCCAGCGATGCGATGGAAACCCTCAAGATCCATCTCGTCGAGTGCCAGAAGGTTCAGCGAGTGATGATCATCTCCGACACCATCCATACGCCATCGTTCGACAAGGACTACCTTCGCTGGATCCGAGCGTGGTCGGGCCGAGGTGTGACCTTCGGGCATGCACTCGTGGCTCCGGACCGACGCACGCTCCTTCCCGTGCCGCTGGGCGTCTGAGCAGCACAATCAAGCGCTCCGCTCTCCCAGAGACCAAACAGCCCTGGGGCACTCTCCCATTCGGGAACAGTGCCCCTTCACCGGTAAGTCGCCGGTCGATGGAATCCACAGTTCTCTGTCCGACACGACACCATGAACAAACCAGCGCGCTCACGATCAACGAAGCAGGGTCGACTCGGGATGGTACTGACCAGGACTCTGGTAGCTGCGGTGACAAGTCTGGCGATCCAACTGGGCCATGAGTTCCCACAGGGGCGCCTCGCCCCGATCCCAGTGCTTCAGAGATCAGTCACACACACCACGAATCCGATCCACCAAATCGGCGGCCAATCGCGCGCGCTGACTGAGCTCCAATTGCTTCTGCCATCGTCGGCCCCTTTTGGGAGCATCTTCTGCCGGTTCCACCGGGGCATAAGGCAAGATCCGATCGTCTGGAAGAAAACGCCCCCAAAGAACACGGCAAAACCGTGGTTTTCAAACCGGCAGATTTACGTGGGTTTCGGAACGGTGCTGACATCTGGCCCATCGGTGGGCAGGAGGGGGATCGCCCAATTTCTCGATCTCCGACTGCGACGAGTGGTATCGCCGCCAGTTCGGTGTTCATGGCACAGGGCCGTGGCGATGAGTCCAGAACCATCGAACTCTTGATTGGAGCATATTTTAGATGTCATAGATCAAGCATGGCTTTATCTGCAAGGTACAGTTTGCTCCTTCGATTGCAGACGGAGATTCCCCGGGGTGGTCCCATCGAGTCCACTCAGTTGGCGGCGTTGGGTATCTCGCCTGCCTTGGCGCATCACTATCTGAAGTCGGGATGGCTGTGCCGCCTGGGGCGTGGGGTCTTCCAGTTCCCCAAGGATGACCTTCGACTGGAGGGGTGCCTGAAGCTGCTCGAAGGCCAGATCCAGGGGTTTCATATCGGCGGCAAAACCGCGCTCGCCTGGCGAGGTTTCAGGCACAACGTCGCTGCCCGTGAACCCGTGTGGCTTGGGGGACAACAGAACGTGCGCCTTCCGGAGTGGTTCACCGAGCGCTTTCCCGCCCGATACACCACACGCACGCCATTCGACTCTGCCTTGCCTGCTGAGGCCGGTTTGGAACCCCTGCCCGATCAGCCAGAGGGCGTGCGGGTGTCGGTCCCTGAGCGGGCTCTGTTGGAACTGCTCCATGAAGTGGGCGTCAACCAGGGGGTTGAAGAGGCACGGAACCTCATGGAAGGCCTTCGATCGCTGCGCCCAGAGGTGCTCGCGCTGCACTTGAAGCACTGCCAGCGAGTCAAAGCGGCCCGACTCTGTGTGCGTTGGTCCGAGGAGTTGAACCTTCCTTGGGCAGAGACCGCCCGACGAGCGGCAGCCAAACACCTGACCGGCGGCCGATGGTCGGCCCGGCTCAAAAGCGGAACCCGCCTCAGCCTCTCGTGATGAACAATTTTCGATTGGATTAAACAACACGACTTCTGCGGGTACGGCGCACATCCAGCTTGGATATCAATTCGTTCACATGGTGGCTTGATCAGCCTCAAAAAGCCGGGACATTTGTTCTATCAATCAGGGTCTGTTCATCCGAGCCCCTGAAGAACGCCAAGCCCAACTCACCTCATGATGTCCGAAGCCGAATTCTTTGCCGGAATCACCGGCAGCGAAAATGATCTCGCCCGGTTGGTGAGAGCGCTTCGCGGCACCGGCGTCCCGTTCTGCCTGATCGGCGGGCTGGCGGTGAACCAGTACGTAGAACCTGTGGTGACGCTGGACGCCGATTTCGCCATCACTGCCTCAGATGGCGTCCGCACGGCTCTCGAAGGTGCCGGGTTTGTCGTGGAGGCTTTTCCCCATTCGATGAACGCCACCCAACCGGGTAGCCGTCTTCGGATTCAAATCACTATCAACAATCGCTACGGCAGTTTCCCTTCGCGAGCCGTCGAGGGTATCATTTTCGGAGTTCCGGTGCCGGTGGCTTCGCTCCCGGATGTGGTTCAGGGAAA
>SXXZ01000244.1 GCA_005789375.1 Verrucomicrobiales bacterium
GATGGCAATGACCACGAGCAATTCGATCAGGGTGAAGCCTTTTTGACGCCTGCGGGGATTCATGGAATGAGTCTTTAATAGGAAACCCTCCGTTTGTCGTTATCGAAGATGAGGGAGTGAGATTTTTTACCCTCGGACTTGATTCCCCGGTCGCGAAACCGCATTCCCGCCGGAGGTGATCACTTTTTTGAGAGGTAAGTTGGTAGAAGCTCTGCCGACCCAGGTGGTGATGGAGGTTCAGGGCGTAGGATACGAAGTTTTGGTTCCACTCTCCTCCTACGATCGCCTTCCAGCCCCGGGGACCGAAGTGCTTCTCTTGACCCATCTGGCCATTCGGGAAGACGCACACTTGTTGTACGGATTCCTGACGGCGGCCGAGCGGGATTTATTTCGACTGCTCATCCACACGGTCAGTGGCATTGGCCCAAAGATCGCCTTGGGTGTCCTGAGCGGGATGAGCATCACTTCCTTCCGCAGTGCTGTGGCCGCGGGCGATGTTAAGGCTCTCTCGTCGGTCCAGGGGGTTGGACGCAAGACTGCCGAGCGAATCGTGGTCGAACTCCGCGACAAGTTGGGCGGTTTTGGTTCGGTTGGATCAGTTACCTCGCCCTTGTCTGGAGTTTCCGCCGCTGCGGGTCCCCGCGAAGACACTCGAGGAGTCGACGCCGTGGCCGCTCTCATGGCGCTGGGAATTAAACCGATCGAAGCACATGATTCAGTCCGAGCGGCCCTGGCCATACTGGGGGCAGAGGCCACGGTCGAGCAGTTGATCCGGGCTAGCCTGCGTCGCAATGCCTGAATCGATGAAGCCCACTTCCCACTCCAAACGGCCCGTTTCAGGGCTGGTGGTTCCAGAGGCTGCTCGCTGGCATGGCCGCTTAGCCGCTTGGATCATCGCGATGCTGGCCCGATTGCTGGCCTCAAGTTTGCGATGGCATTGGACCGACTATTCATTTTTCAACGATACGAGCACCGAGCAGAGGGCCATTTTCGCGATCTGGCACAATCGACTGGCCTTGTCTTTGATCCTCTACCATCGCCATGTCGCCCGCTGCGGTCAGCGTCGGCGTTTGGCGGCGTTGGTCAGCGCGAGCCGGGACGGTGGCTTGCTGGCGCGAGTGCTCGAGCTCTTTGATGTTATCGGAATCCGCGGGTCTTCCAGCCGCCGGGGTGCGCCTGCATTGCGCGAATTGGTCTCCGCGGCCTCCGACGGGTGCGATCTGGCTGTGACCCCCGATGGGCCCCGAGGCCCCCGCTACGAGCCTCATCCTGGGGTAATCTCTCTGGCTCAGATCACCCAACTCCCCATCGTTCCGGTCTCTTTCCGATTAGGTTGGAAATGGACCCTTCGTAGCTGGGATCGGTTCCAAATCCCCATCCCCTTCAGCCGGTGTGAGGTGGTCTTTGGGGAACCAATATGGGTTCCCCGGTCCACCGATGAAGCCGGGCGCGAACTCAGTCGAATTCTCCTGAGGGAACGACTCGTAGCCATCACTCGGGACTGACTTCAAGACGGACACCGTCGAAGAGCTTGACTCTCGCTTCTATCACTTGCGTTTGAGTTGTTTCTTGGTGGCAGTCTGAAGGGTGTCCACCTCGTCCCGTACCTCGGAGCGATTTTTGGAATCCATCCGGTCGATGAAGAGGACTCCATTGAGGTGATCCACCTCGTGCTGAATGGCCCGAGCTAAAAGTCCACCCGCCTTGAACTCGAAGCTCTCGTTGCGGTCGTTCATACCTCGAACCTCCACCTCGGCCGGTCGGCAGACGTCTCCGTAGATTTCCGGGAAACTCAGACAGCCTTCCGGTCCAACCACCGCTTCCCCAACTGGCCGGATCGTCGGGTTGATGAGAACCAAGGGCATGAACGCATCGACATCGGCCGGTTGACCAGAGATCCAGAGTTGGCTGGCGCGGTCTTTGACCCCCCGGACATCGATGATCGCCAACTGCAGCGCCAGACCAACTTGTTGGGCTGCCAGTCCGATTCCGTTGGAATGGTACATGGCGTCGAACATGCCGGCGATGGTGCCTCGCAGGGCGTCATCCACGGATTCAATGCGCACTCCGCGCTGGCGAAGGATGGGGTCTCCATAATGGACCACTGTGAACTTCATGGGAGGAGGCTGGCGCAAAAGCCAGATCCTGCCTAGTCCATGGACGCTGGGTTTGTCGGAGGCTGGGTCGGATCGCACGGATCACAGGAGGGTGAACCGGACGGGTTCATGCACCTCGATACCGGCACCCGAGCCCTGGTTGAAGGGGGAGCGGCCGGCTTCGGTGAGACAAGAGACTTTCTGTAAAAACTCGCAGGTGCTTGACTCAAACCGTCGACTGGCTAATGTGCGCGGCTCCGCGGGCCAGCACGTCAGCGGATCTACAGCGATGAAACGTCAGTACCAACCGTCGAAAATCCGCCGTCAGCGTCAACACGGTTTCCGTGCCCGCTCGGCAACCCGAAGTGGCCGCGCCATCCTCAACAACCGTCGTCGCATTGGCCGTCGGCGCCTGACTCCGGTGTGAGTTGCTCTGATAGTTGCTCGGATTGGTCGGGCCAATCGGGTCTCTGTTTGCCTCGATCCCGGC
>SXXZ01000245.1 GCA_005789375.1 Verrucomicrobiales bacterium
AAAGAAAGCGGCCCGATGTCGGACATTTTCCCAAGGTGGACCAACAAAATACCGTTGATGGTCGGTGTGGCAGCGGCCGTTGTGCTGCCGACCGTGATCGCGGGGATCACCTATTACTTTACCCCGAAGTACACTCGCGTGGGTTACCAGCCCAAGCAGCCGGTGGCGTTTTCTCACGCCATCCACTCGGATCAGCTGGGGATCGACTGCCGCTATTGCCATAGCGACGTCGACAAATCGTGGTTTTCCAACATCCCGGCTTCGGAGACGTGCATGCGTTGCCACTCCATTGTGGCCAAGGATTCCCCGAAGTTGAGTTTGGTTCGTGAGTCTTACTCCAGTGGAAAGCCCATTCCTTGGGTTCAGATTCACAAGACTCCCGACTACGTCTATTTCAACCACTCCGTCCACGTCAATCGGGGCATTTCCTGTGTGAAATGCCACGGTGAGATCCAGAAAATGGACGAAGTGTACCATGCCAAGCCCCTCTCGATGGGCTTCTGTCTGGAGTGCCATCGGGAGCCCGAGAAGCACATCCGCCCGAATGATCTTGTGACCAAGCTCGATTGGAACGGTGAATTCGACGGCAAAAAAGCCGTTCACGACTGGAAGGTTCAACCTGGCCAGAGCTGTTCCACCTGCCACCGCTGATGAAGACGATTCCCCCGATTTGCAACGAACCGGAGACCGGTCCGAAGTACTGGCGTTCCTTGGAGCAGCTGGCTGACCAACCCGATTTCCGTCAGTGGATGGAGCGCGAGTTCCCGGCCGGCGCGAGCATCGCCCCAGATGGTGAAAGCCGTCGCGACTGGATGAAGCTCATGTCTGCGAGCTTCCTTTTGGCGGGTTTGGGTGGCATGGGCACCGGATGCCGTCGCCCTGAGGAGGTTTTGACGCCCTTTGCCAAGCAGCCCGAGGATTACGTTTACGGAAAGGCTCAGCATTTCGCCACATCCATGCCCTTGCGGGGCAGCGCGGTCGCGCTGACGGTCAAGTCCAGCGACGGTCGCCCGACAAAGATCGAGGGCAATTCGCTGTTTCCTGGGGCTAATGGAGGCACCGATGCCTTTGCTCAGGCTGCGATCCTGAACTTGTACGATCCCGATCGCGCCCACCGGCACACCCGGGGCGGCAATGATTGCAAGATCGAGGCGGTGCGTGACGCATTGGCCGAAGTGGCCAAGTCGGCGTTGGCTAAACACGGTGAAGGTTTGGCCTTCTTGGTCGAGCGTTCCTCTTCCCCGTCCCGTGCGCGTCTTCAGAAACTCATTTCCGAGAAGTACCCGAAATCGACGTGGCACGCCTACGAATCGGTCGATTTCACTGCGGCTGACGCGGCGTATTCTCAGGCCTGTGGCACACCGGTCCATGCACTGGTCCACCTCGAAAAAGCTCGCCGAATTTTGTCGCTCGATTGCGATTTCATCGGCTCCGAGCAAGACGCTCATCGCAATATCCGCGGTTTCGCCCTGGGGCGGAAATCCGCCGATGACGGCATGAACCGTCTCTACGTGGTGGAGTCGATGATGTCCCTGACCGGCGGCAATGCCGATCATCGCCTACGGGTCAAACCGAGCGAGGTGCTGAAGGTGGCGGCCGCGGTGGCTGCTGAACTCGGAGTCTCTGGAGTAGCATCCCCTTCGGGCGCATTCTCAGCTTGGGCCGCTGCAGTGGCCAAGGATTTGAAGGACGCGGGCAAAGGTGCGGTCGTGGTGGCCGGTTATTCCCAGCCTCCTGCGGTGCACGCTCTGGCAGCAGCTATTAACTCGGTGTTGGGTGCGGTGGGGTCCACGGTGACCTTGGTGCAACCGACAGAACCGGTTGCTCTGGGCATTCAGGAGCTCACAGCCTCTTTGAGCGCAGGCAAGGTGTCTACCTTGGTCATCCTTGGTGGCAATCCCGCCTACAATGCGCCGGTCGATCTCCAGTTTGAGGCGGTGGCCAAAAAGGCGGGTACGGTGATTCGCCTCGGCTACTACGAAGACGAGACAGCGGCCTTGGCGACCTGGCATCTGGCTGGAACCCACTTCCTCGAGTCTTGGGGCGATGCTCGCACGGCCGACGGAACCGTGGTGCCGGTTCAACCGCTGGTCGAACCGCTCTTTGGTGGCCTGACAGAGCTCGAAGTGCTGGCGCGTCTCTTAGGTGAGTCGAAGGTTTCGCCCTATGACATCGTCCGCGAAACCCTGAAGGGTTTGGGCGCGACCGATGACGCCGCTTGGAAGCGTTTCTTGCACGACGGTTTCCTGACGGACAGCGCCTCTGCGGCCGTGTCCGCCTCAGTGAATGCCTCGGCCGCCGCGTCGGTTTTGGCCGCTCACAAGCCGTTCTCCGGTGACATCGAAGTGGTGCTTCATCGCGATGGCTCGGTCGATGATGGTCGTTTCGCCAACAACGGCTGGCTCCAAGAGATGCCGGACTCGATCACCAAGGTGACTTGGGACAACGTGGTCATGATGTCCCAGAAGACCGCCAAATCTCTGGGGTTGCCCACCAAACGCTCCGGCAAAATCCCTGACGACTTGAGTCCAGCCGAGGCGGCCGACGCCAAGGATGGTCAGTACGATCAACCCGTGGTGAAGATCACCGTGGGTGGTCACAGTGTCGAAGGTCCGGTCTGGATCCAACCGGGTTTGGCCGATGGAACCGTCGCGCTGGCGCTGGGTTACGGACGCCGAGTCGTGGGTCGCGTGGGTCGTGGAGTAGGCTTCGACGCCTATGGCCTCTTCCAGTCCACTTCTCGTCATCTCACCGCCGGCAAGGTTGAGAGGGTTTTCCGCAAGCATCGCTTGGCGGTGACCCAAGAACACGGCCTCATGGAAGGTCGCCCGGTCATCCGCGAGGCGCATCTTGAGCAGTACAAGGCGAGCCCCAAGTTCGCCCAGAACATGGATCTCGAGGCGCATTTCCCGGGCTACGTTCCCTTCAAGGAAGAGACCGACGGGCGCAACGCCGAGAAGCGTCCCCAAAATATTTACGAGCACCCCTACGATCAGAATCCGGAGACGGCCTCGAAGATTCATCAGTGGGGAATGGTCATCGATCTGCAAACGTGCGTCGGCTGCTCGGCCTGCGTGGTGGCTTGTCAGAGCGAAAACAACATCCCCATCGTCGGCAAGGACCAGGTGGCCCGTGGCCGCGAGATGCACTGGATGCGCATTGATCGCTATTACAGCCACAATCCGGATGCCGATGTGAACGCGGAGTTGGCCGCGGAGGATCCGCAAATGGCGATCCAACCGATGTTCTGCCAGCATTGCGAAGCAGCCCCCTGCGAAAGCGTCTGCCCGGTGAACGCGACCGTTCACGACGAAGAGGGTATTAACGCAATGGCCTACAACCGCTGCATCGGCACGCGGTACTGCGCCAACAACTGCCCCTATAAGGTTCGTCGCTTCAATTGGTTCGATTTCAACAAGCGCGAAAGCGACTACGGTGCGGCTCAAGACCAGCACTTGGTCAACACGGGCAACCTCTACAAGGGGCCGCTCGGGGTGAACCGCAATACGGAACCGGAGTGGGAGATCATTAAGTTGGTCAAGAATCCGGATGTCACGGTCCGTATGCGCGGCGTGATGGAGAAGTGCACGCTGTGCGTGCAGCGCATCCAGCAAGGCAAAATTGCTCAGAAGGTCAAGGCGGGCAACAGCGGCGACGTGGCTGTGCGAGATGGCGCCATTAAGACCGCCTGCCAACAAGCTTGCCCTGCGGACGCCATCGTCTTCGGCAACATGCTCGACGCTCAGAGCGAGGTCGTGAAAGCCAAGGCCAATCCCCGGAACTATTCGGTTCTCGGCTTTTTGGATACCCGTCCTCGAGTCACTTACCTGGCTCGCGTTCGTAATCCGAACCCGGTGATTCTGGACCTCGAGAAGCGCAAGACACCCGACAGTCAGCGCGACTACGAGCGTTTCCGTCACGAGTCCCCATTTCAAGAACACTCACATGGTCACGATGCCTCGCATCAATCCGCGACTCAGGCGGGGAAAGGAGCGGTCTAATGGCTAGCCCTGGAAAATCTGTCGCCGTCAAGGCACCTGAACCGCCGGCCGAACTGGTCCGCGAGTCTTTGGTTCTCAATAACCGATCTCTCGGTTGGATTACCAATGCCATCGCGGGGGTTTGCGAAAAACCCATGCCGATTTGGTGGTGGCCTGCCTTCATCGTCTCGGTGGGTGGCATGCTCACCATGTTC
>SXXZ01000246.1 GCA_005789375.1 Verrucomicrobiales bacterium
CCTTGAGCTTGGTCTCCTGGTCGGGCGTGCTCAACAGCAGTGTCGGTACCGGCATGATGTCGCCGAAATACACGCTTTGACCCGACTCATCGATGTTCTGGAAAAACGCAAAGAACTGATAAAATTCCTTCTGCGAAATGGGGTCGAATTTGTGGTCGTGGCATCGGGAACACTCGAAGGTCATTCCCAAAAAGGCGGTCCCAAAGGTATTCACCCGATCCACGTTGTAAGCCACGCGATACTCCTCTTCGACGATACCGCCTTCTTCATTTTGCAGATGCAGTCGATTGAACGTGGTGGCCAGGCGCTGCTCTTGGGTGGCGTTGGGCAAAAGATCTCCCGCCACCTGCCACTGCACGAATCGATCAAAGGGCAGATGCCGATTGAAGGCCCCGATCACCCAATCCCGCCAGGGCCAGACAGGACGGTAGCGATCAGACTGGAATCCGTGGGTGTCAGCAAACCGGGCCAGGTCAAGCCAGTCGGTGGCCATGCGTTCCCCATAGCGCGGGGAACCCATGAGGCGTTGAACCTCTTGAAGGTAATGCGCATCGGTCGATCTGCCCTCGAAGGCAACGATCTCCTGAGGAGTTGGGGGCAGACCGGTCAGATCCAGAGACAAACGACGCAACAGTCGGCCGGGATCGGCCGGTGGCGCCAAGCGCTTTCCGGAACCCAGTTGAGCCAGCACGAAGGCGTCAATCGGATTGCCGCTCTTCCAGTTCCGCGGCTTGGGCACCGTCGGTAACGCAGGAGGCACAAAGGCCCAATGCTGTCCCCAGCGACTCCCCGTTTGAATCCATCGCTTGAGCAAGCGGACCTGATCGGCACTGGGTTTCTTGCCAGTCTCCGGCGGGGGCATGACCACGTCGGGATCGGTGCTGCTCAGGCGTCGGATGATTTCACTCTGCTCGGCCTTGCCCGGCACGATGGCCATCTTGCCGCTCTTGCCCGCGCCGAGGGCGCCCTCTTGCAAGTCCAGCCGAAGCCCACCCTTACGGCCGGTCGTTGAGGGTCCGTGGCATTGGTAACAGTTCTCGGAAAGAATGGGTTGGATGTCCCGGGCGAAATCGATCTCCGCCGCACCGACCAAGCCTCCGAGCAAAAGGCTTGCGATGACCCAGCGCTGCAGCAATCGGATGGAGGCCATGGAGATCAAGACGAAGAGTGTGGAGTCCTCTTCAAATCAGGCGATGGGAATCTGGATGCGACCGGGTTGGAGGCGGGACGATTTTTGAAAAGAAAACGGGGGCAACGGCCACAGCCATCACCCCCGTCCTGAGAATTTTGTGGGTCTACCAGACCTGAATCACTGGGCGAACGCCTTGTTCTTCGGATTACCTCCGGATTGGAGGTAGGCGATCAGATCGAGCAACTCGTCCTGATTGAGCGGATTAATCATGCCTGCAGGCATGAGCGACACGGGGTAGGGCTTGCGACTCTTAACCTGATTGAGGGCCACCGCGGTGAACTCCTCCGGATTACGGGGATCGGCTGTCACCACCAACTTGCCATTCTCCACATACGCGCGCCCCACCAACGAGGAACCGTCGTTCAACTGGACCTCTTCGGAACCGTACTGGTCGGAAATAACCTTGGAGGGTTCAACGATGTTCTCGAGCAAGTCCCGCAAGGTGTAGCGGGAGGCGACACCCGACAAATCAGGGCCTACGCCACCGCCAGCCCCGTCAAAACGGTGACAGGCCGCGCAGCCGACCGAGTTGTACATGGCCTTGCCGTTCTCAAAGCTGCGACCCTTGATGCCACCCGAAGCCAGCGCCAATCCCTGCTCGACGGTGTAGGCCTTGCCCGGGCCCTTCGGCGCAGCATAGGTCGGATCACCCCCGCTCGCACGACGGGTGGAGAGTTCTTCATAAGACTTCCGCTCCGTGGCATCGGCGACGGTCGACAAGGCGTCCTTACGAATATTCTCGAGGAAGCCACGGAAGCTGTTGCCGCCCTGCCAAGGGGCTGTGCGCGGGAACCAGCTGAAGAACGACTTCCGGAGCGCCGGAGTCCAACCCACCTTGGCTTCGCGCAGAATATAGGCATAAGCGATTTGCTCCTGGTTCGGACGACTGGTAGCCGCCTGCGCGAACGCAGTGGCGTATCCGCGGTTACGATCCAGCAGGGCATCGCTGGCGTAGCGCAGGTCGGAGTCGTTGGCAGTGAGCATCAGCGGCACGCTCTTGGCCACGACCGTCGGTGAGCCCAGGCGGACCAAGGCTCCAACGAGTTCGCGGTTCAGAGAGCGACTGGCGGACGGATACAGGGCATCCAGACGCTTGTGGGTTGCCTGATAGGTTTCACCCTGCGGATTGCCCTGTCGGATGAGCGCGAGTTGATAGGCGCGAACCACGGCCAGCTTGGCCGCTTCATCCAGCTTGCTCAGATCGAGCTTGTTGAGGAAAGCGAGCAACCGGTCGCGGTGCTCAGGCGTGCCTATGCGGGCCAGAGCCACAGCACCCTCGATCGAAGCCCAAGGACGGGTCTCGGAGAAGACTCGGTCGGCCCATTCAGCCACCGGACGACGCTCGATCGCCACGCGGGCGGCGAACCGGACGAAGCGGTCCTCATGTCCAAGGGCCTTCCACGCCTTGGCCACAGCCTCGGAGCCCGTGCCTTCCAAATGGAGCTGTTCGAGTTCGCGACGCAGCTTAGCCGCGGCACTCAGTTTCGGAGCCGGGGCCGGAGCGGTGCTGTCCTTGCCGACATAAGTCACCCGATAGACGGCCGACTCGGTGCCACGACCGCCGATGGCGAAGTACATCGCGCCATCCTTGGGATGAATCACCACATCGGTCAGCGGCAATGGACGACCACTAACGAATTCCTCTTTCACGGCCTTGTAGCCCGCGCCCTCCGGAGTGAGGTGGATGGCGTACATGGTGCCGTAGGTCCAGTCGTTGGCGAAAATAGCGTTCTGGTAGCGCGCCGGGAACTTGGCTCCCTGACCCGAGGTCACACCGGTGGGCGAGCCCGGACCAATGTCAACGAGCGCCGGGAGGCTGTCGGGATAGTAGGTGGGCCACTTGCCGGCACCGGAACGCCAACCCATGTCGCTGCCGCTGGTGGCCATCGAGACGCGTGTAGGGCGGTACCAGGGGCTACCGGCATCCCACTCCATGTCGGAGTCGTAGGTGAACAAGTCGCCCACGGCGTTGAAAGCGATGTCGTACTCGTTGCGGTATCCGTAGCTAATTAACTCGAAGGATTTGCCATCCGGATCGGTTTTGCAGATGTAACCGCCTGGCGCGAGAATGCCGCGGGCATGGCCATTGGCGTCCCAAAGGCGGGTGACAACCTGATCTTCATCCCAGGCGCGGGCCGCACGGGACAACTCCATGTGCTCGGGCAACTTCGTGTGGTTGCCACAGGCGACGTAGAGGGATTTGCCATCGGGCGACAGGACGATGCCGTGCGGTCCGTGCTCACCACCGCCGTCGATCCGACGGATCATCTTCTCCTCGTCGTACTGATCATCGCCGTCGGTGTCGCGCAAGCGCCAGAGGCCCTGGCGACCGCCCTGCTCGTTGACCATCACGTACAAGCTACCGAAGGCGTGCAGCAAACCGTGCGCACCACCGACGGCGTTCTTGAGCTTCTCGATGGTCGCCGGAGCGGAAGAACCGGGCGCCGCCAATGTCAGACGGTACAAACCACCTCCTTGATCGCAGGCAACCAGGCGGCCCTTCGGATCCACCGTCATGCTCACCCAGGATCCCTGCTGGGACTTGGGCACAGCGTAAATTAATTCAGACCGGAATCCGGGCAGAACTTGAATCGCGTCGGGTGCGATGACCGGGGGCACGGCCGGCTTGCCCGGAGCGGCTGCGCCTGCCAGGGCATCACCCCAAGGCTGGCTGCCGTACTTGGCGAGCACCTTGGCTGGCTTCCAGTCAGACTTGCCGGGCAAGGAGGCTTCCCAGGAGCCATCGCTCTCGATGACGGTTTGCTTGCCGTCGTTGTCCTTGAGGGTCAGGCGAGCCACGAAGCCAGCGACATCCCCCTCGTTCTTGCACTCGGCGCGCAGTTCATGACGGCCCGCCTTCAGCTTGCGGGTCAGATTGACCTTGGAGGGCTCGCTCCAATCCGGGTTCGTGATGACCAGTTCACCATCCAGAAACACCTTCGCACCATTATCGCAGGTAATTAGCAGTACTGCTTCCTTAAGTGGACCGGCCACCTCGAAGGATTTGCGGAGGTTCGCTGCGGACTTGCTGTTGGGGCCATCCGCCCAGATCCAGGAGGTTTCAGCGTGGATGGGCACGGAGGCGAGGGCCAATCCGGCCACTAGAGAACGCCACGAGAAAGAACGTGGTCGGGTGAAGTGCATAACCCAATCAACATCAAGCTTCGAAGGCGTTCAAGCTCTGGTCCCAACAACTGCAAAAAAAAAACGCCAGATAATACCCAGAACCAGAAAGGCTTTACGGGATCCGCGGGTGATAGGGGGCCACCTGCAGCCTCTGCATCCATCCGCCCCGGCCCTCGGCATCCACCACTCGGACCCACTCGTTGCGGGACTGTTCTATCCGAACCTCGGTGCCATCGGGAAAGTTCACTGCGATGTCAGATTCGTCCAAGGGACCGAACCGGGCGGCCCCTTCTTTACCGGCGACGGCCGCATTAGGACCGCGATAAATCAAGACCCAGTCGCTCACCCAAGCCATCAGGACAAGGGCGGCGGCGGCACCCAGCACCCGACGGACGCCGGAGCCCGAGTCGGCCAATCCAGGACGGATTCCGACTAAGAGTTGCCACCCACTCCACGCCCACACCAAAAAGACGGCACTCACCGCCCATTCGTCGAGGGTCAACCACCCCAACCACCCTCTCCAAAACGCAACCTCGGGCTGACCCAGACGGCGGCGGATCAAATCCAAGTTATGGCGCAGCGCCGGATCCCGCGGGGTAATCCATTCTGCCTGCCGCCAGGCCGCCAGAGCCCTCCCCAGTTCGCCCTGTCGGAACCGGGCATTGCCCAGGTTATAGAGCACCCCCACGCCGCCGGGAGCGCCCCGAAGAGACCGCTCGAATCCGGCGACAGCCTCCTCTTGGTTGCCTTGTTCATAGGCCTTGCGGGCCTGGTCAAAGTCGGAGGCTGCCCAAACCGAACCCATGAGAAGGGTCGACAGGATCCACCTCAGACCCACATGCCAAACTCGGTTCCACGGTTGAATTCGGCTCATCGGATTCCTCCTTCCAAGGCTTGCAGTGCCTCCAAGGTTGCGTCGGCCTGTGCTTGCAACTGGGTCAACTCGGTCGACTCGGCGGCCGAGGAAAACTTGGCGGCATCGACCGAGGCGAAAAGCCCACGCAAGGTCTCGGCAGACTCAGCCTTCAGTCCCTTGGGCACCAACGCCTCATCGATGACCTGTGCCGTGATCGCATCGCCGGAGGGCAACCCCAAGATCAACGCGCACCGAACCCGCAGCAGCGCATCCAATGCGGCGAAGAACTCCTCGGACCGCCCGCCTTGGGCCGCGGCCCGCATGGCAGCCTGCTGGGATCGGACCGCCTCCCGCATCCGAGAAGCCTGAGTCGGTTGAAGGCGACGCTGCTGAAGCTCGCGCCAGCGACGCCACCCCTCTAGAGACCCCAGTCCCAGGAGCGGCAATACGGCGAGGATTAACCATAGCGGCTGCCGGGCCCATGGAAGCTCGGCCGGGACTCGTCGCCCGCCCCGCAAGGACAGCGACATCAACTCATCGCGGCGATCCGGGAATCGAGAGGTCGGAGCCACGGAGACCGCAGGCGGAGTTGGAGTCGAAGCACTCGTTCCTGATTCAGGCCGAACCGTCACCGCGATGGGCCGGGGCGTCACCGTGGAATAGCGCCCCGTGTCGGGATCGAAGAACGAATAAGGTTCAAAGGTCAGGGCCTTGATCGACGGGGACTCGAGAATGACCATCGACTCGAAGGTCTTAGTTCCGGCCAGCCCCAGCGGATCTTCCGCAGTGAAGCCATTGGTACCCGGGTAGGTTTTGAGTCCGTCACTCAAAGACAATTGAGGGGACTGAACCGAATTGAAGCTGCCACGCCCATACACCGACCACTTCACCGTGATGGCCTCCCCTGCGGCGACGTTGGTCCGCGAAACAGAGGTTCGCACCGAGAATCGACCAATTGCCCCGGAGAACCCCGCCGGACGTCCTTCAACCGGCAGGGGCTTGACCCGAATTTGCCGCGCCGGAGCCTCGGCTATCCCTTTCTCCAGTTCAGCGCCGCCGCCAAAAAAGTCATCAATCAAACTGCGCGGGCGGCGTCCGCGGTTGACCTCGAGTACGTACTCCTGCGTGGCCGGCCCGAGTGACAACAGCCCTTCCTTGGTGGGCGTGGCTGTTTGTCGATAACTCAGAACGATGAAGGCCTGACCATCCCGGACCGTTTGCGTGTTGGACGGCGGAACCTCCTGACCGGTCACAAATCCGTCGAAACTCATCTTCGGCGGGGCGATCTGGTTGAGGTTTACCGACGAATAAAGCTGCAAGTCATAAGGAAGCGTTTCGCCCACGTAGCATTCGTCACGTGGAGTCACGAGCTTCAGCGAGACTCGCTCACCTTTGGCCTCCTTGGGGGTGATCCGGCAACTCACCGACGGCGTCTGAAAGGCTCCACCCCGAGTGGTCACCGCAAGCGAAGGCATGGTCAACTCGCCTTGCCCACGAGTTTGTAATTGAAACTGGAAGACCACCTGGAACGACGAAACCCCATTAATGATCTGGGTCATTTGACGCGGCCCCAGATATTGAATGGCCTGAACCAACGGAAGACTGGGCAACTTCGGCACCTCAGTGGGTTGTTCGCCCTCGAGCGTGACATTGAAGCGAACGGTCTCTCCAGACTCGACGATGCCTCGATCAAACGAAGCCGTCACCGAGGCGGCCTCCACTCGCAGGAGAATTAGCAGACCCACCCCGAGGCATCGGGCCCAGAAACTCAACTTCACCATGCCTTCCTCCTGGCCGACTTGCCGTTGCCTTCACCCATCTCGCTGGCTCCTCGCCGCTTAAAAATAAGGGCTTTCTCGGATCCTTTCTGGCCATCCAGAACCTTCTCGGCCTCACGGATCGTCATTAATTCCCCCTGTCGGGCATCTTTGTCGGGTTCCCCGGCTTCGGCCCCTTCGCCCGCTTCTCCACGACGATCCCCGGATGCCTGTCCCGGCTTAGCCCCGGCAGCCGAAGGCTTACCCTGGCGGCCCTCTCCGGGTTTTTTGCCGGCCTGTTCGCCCTGTTCGCCCTGAGATTGAGCCCCCTCCTGCGGATCAGGTTTCTGCCCTTGTCCGGCTGCTGGGTCCTGATTCTTATCCTGCGACGGTTGCTGTTGTTTAGAGGGGTCTCCCGGAGGGGAATTGGGGTCTTTTTTGGAATCCTTGCCCTTCTTTTGTCCGTCCTTCTGCTCGTCCTTTTGTCCCGACTGAGAATCTTGGGAATCCGAAGAGGATCCGTCCTTGGAATCCTTCTTCTGATCTTTTTTGTCCTGCTTGTCCTGCTTGTTGGGATCGTTCTTCTTGCCCCCTTCCTGCTGGGGCGGCGGC
>SXXZ01000247.1 GCA_005789375.1 Verrucomicrobiales bacterium
ATCCATCGCCAAGGCCGCAGCTACATCCGATTGCCCGCTCCAGGAGGCCACCTCTTGCAGTTCGGGTAGTCGCCACTGCTTGAGAGATCGGTCGATGGCTCCGGTGACGAGATGCCGCCCATCGCGAGACAGGACCATGGAAACAATCCCGGCCTCGTGGGCAAAGCGCGCCGTAACCACCGGATTCAGGGCCGGCGCCTCCCGGGAAACAAACCGCCATTGGTGGATCCGGCGATCGGCCCCGACGGCCAACACGTGCTGTCCATCGGGGGTGAACAACACGCGGTTCAAGTCACCCTGAGGCTGATTGAGCGTGTCGAGCCGCACCCCATCCCGAACGCGCCACAGTTTCACCGTTTGATCAGCGCTGGCCGAAGCCAGCACGGCACCGGAGGGATCGAAGGCGAGGTCGAAAACTGCTCCATTGTGGACCGAGTTGGACCAAACCAACGAGCGGTCGGCCACCTTCCACAATCGGATCGATCGATCATAACCCGCAGTGGCCAACCAACGCCCATCTGGCGACAGCTCGGCATCCTGGACCGCGTCGCGGTGACCTTCAAATCGGACCAATTTCTGAGCCGTTGCCACCGAATAAAGCTCGGCCACGCCATCCAAGCCTGTGATCCCCGCCGCCACTACCAAGGTAGCCCCATCGGCCGAGAAATGGAGGGCATTTACCTTCCCAGGAATCCCATCAATTACTCGTTGAATACGACGACCTGAGGCGTTTCGAAACTCCACCCGACCCGCCGTTCCCAAAGCCAGGATCTTGCCGTCCGGCGAATACTCGACCGCCGTCCAGGGGCGGGCAACTCCCCGACCGGTGGCCACCTCTGGCACCACCAGGTTTTTCAGGAGGGACTCGTCCCGCTGAGGTCCCGGAGCCCCGTCGGCAATCCATTGGCGCAGCAGTGCCAACTCCGCCGCGGGAACCCTGGGCTCATCTTTTGGCGGCATCGACGGCTTACTGCGGCCCTCAATGAGTTTCACCAGCAGCGAACTCTCCGGGTCGCCGGGCTTCAAGGTCGCACCCTTGTCGCCTCCCTTGTTCAGGCTGGCGAAGGTCTCCACCGAAAATTCGCCTTCGCGATCGGCGTCGTTGTGACAACCCGCGCAATACGTGCGGAGGATCGGCGCGATGTCGCGTTCGTAGAGCCAATTGCGACTCGCGGCCGAAGTCGTGCAAATAGGCAGCAGGCAAGCGATGAGCCACCGGAGTCCGGCCCGCTGACAAAGAATTCCGTAAGCGTTGAGACGTTTCATGGTCAGTGCTGGAAGAGGAATTCGCGGCTGGTGAGTATTGACCAAAACAAGTCTTCGGCCACCGAAGTCCGCTGGGCAGGACCGGCTTCCTGAAACAACTGAAGGTAAGCCTTCCGCTCCGCCTCACGAGGAGCTCGGGAGAGGGCCACGGCATACGCCTCGGTAATTAAACGATCTGCCGGGGCGTCCTCACGCAGGAGGCGAGCCAATCGTCCCTCGGGGGCCGACAGCTTATCATTCACCGTCGATCCGTTCGAGAGGTGCAGCGCCTGGACCAAGCTCGGCTGATTCGACCGCTCACACTCGCAGGTAATCTCGCGTTGGTTGCGGCCGAACGTCTTGAGGAAGTAAGAAGTCACCGAGGCGTCGTACAGCTGAACCGATCGGGGACTGTTGGTGTAGAACGAGGTCTTTTCGGTGGATCCAGCGCTCAAGGTGAGCTCCGTGAACTGTTCCCGAATACCGGTGACATCGGCAAAGGCGTCCTGAAGCACCTCAGCGCTGAGTCGGCGAGGGAAGTGCCTCGAATAATGCCGCCGGTCCTCCCGATTGGTTGGCAGGATTTCGGAAGAACGCCGGTACGTTTGGGAAACCAGGATTTCACGCATCAACGACTTCAAATCAAACCGATGGCTCACCAAGTGATCGGCCAAAGTAGCCAGCAACCGCTCGTTAGAAGCCGGATTAGACGCGCGCAAATCATCCACCGACTCAACCAAACCGACGCCCAAATAATGGGCCCAAATACGGTTGGCGATGGCCCGGGCGAAGTACGGATTGGAAGGCGCAGTCAGCCAGTCGGCCAGAACCTCGCGACGATCACGAGTGTCCTCTGTGGTCATGGGCGGCGCATCCAACGGAGCCGGTGGCTGCGGCTTTCCCGTGCGGGGCTGGATCAAGTCTCCCGAAGCTTCGACATAGAGTTGGCGCTGCCCGTCGCCATTGCGGGGATCCCCTCCCCACCCTTTGGCTCGGACTCGTGAAAAGAGATTCGCGAACTGGTAGTACTGGTCATTGGTCCACTTCTCGAGCGGATGGTTGTGGCAGCGGGCGCAGTTGATGGAGAGCGACAAGAAAGCCTGACTCACATTCTCTGCCATGGACTCGGGATCCTGATGAACAGCGAAGAAGTTCGACTCCCCGTCATCGACTGAAGATCCCTTGGCCGTGACCACCTGACGCACGAACTGATCCCAGGGCGTGTTGTTGGCCACCTGCTTGCGAATCCATCCGTAGTACGATTTCACGGCTGCCGGCCGCAGGTGTGCCCCACTGACGAGCAACACGTCTGACCACTTGTAGGCCCAGAAATCGACATACTCCGGAGCACTCAAGAGCCGATCGGCCAAGTGGGCGTGCTTGTCGGCCCGAGAATCTTCGACGAAGGCACTGACCTCAGCCGGTGTCGGCAGGCGGCCCAATGTGTCGAGCGAGGCCCGGCGAATGAAGGTGGAATCGTCGGCCGGCGGCGAGGGCTGCAAGTGCAGGCGCTTCAATTGATCCAGCACCAGGGAATCGAAGGCGCTGGTGCGCGGGGCGGAGGCATAGACCTCCGCAGGGATCGTGGCGTCATAGGGAGAAGTGATGCGCGCGATGACAATCCGGGATGAATACCAAGCCGTGATGGCTCCTTCCCCTGGCCCCATTACAGTCACCTTCCCAGAGCCGTCCACTGAGGCCACGGTCTCATCGGTGGAAGTGAACTTCGCCCATCGCGTGACGTCCCGTTCGCGACCATCGCTGAACCGAGCCTTGACCGTGAGTGTCAGAGTCTCCCCGACCCGCACAGAGCGTTCTCCGGGATCGATGACTAACGTGCGCAACTCGGCCTCTCCCGCTTTGGGCCCGGGCGCTCCCTGAGCAATCCAACGGGCCAGCGTGCGGTAATCGCCCGAATCGACCTCGAGTCGTTTGCCACCTTTGTGCCGAACGGTCGTCGTTGGTTTGGTCAGCAATAAACTCAGCCCCGGTTGAGACACTTCCACACGGCGACCCTGCGCCTCGCGGGTGATCGACAAGTGGTCTGCCTCTGGATTGTAGCCAAAGAGGGACAATCGAAATCCGCCCTTCCCGGCCAAGGCCCCATGACAACCACCGCTGTTGCAGTTGGCCTTGGAGAGGATGGGCACGATGTCGTTGCGGAAGGACACCGGGGCCTCGGAGACCGAACCCGCCAGCAGTCGCGCGGCCATCGACGTAATCACCCAAAGAAGGCACGCCCCACGCGAACAACGGCCGGGCGCCAGAAGCGAAATAAACTTCGTCAGGGCTCTCATGTGAACAATTCGCGGATAGGTTCGGTGCCGAGGTCCGTCAGGGTGAACGGGCGACCGCCCGGACCTGGCAAATGGGAGGCATGGTTGAGGCCCAGCGAATGGAAAATCGTGGCCACGATGTCGCCCGGATTCACCGGTCGTTCCGCCGGAAATCCCCCGATGGGATCACTGGCTCCCACCACGCGACCTCCCTTTACACCGCCACCGGCAAAATAAGTCGTGAAGCATTGAGGCCAATGATCGCGCCCTCCGGCCGGGTTAATTTTTGGAGTGCGACCAAACTCGGAGAGATTAGCCACCAACGTGTCCTCGAGCATTCCCCGCTGGCTCAGGTCTTCGATGAGCGCGCTGTAAGCCTGATCATACATCGGGCAGACGAGCTCTTTCATACCGGCGACGGACGTGAAGGGCTTGGATCCGTGGATATCCCATGTGATTTCATCGAACACGGTGAGGAAGGTGTTGATGGTCACGAAGCGCACCCCGCTCTCCACCAACCGCCGTGCCAAGAGGCAGCACTGGCCAAAGCGGTTCATGCCATAGCGTTCCCGCACCTTCAGGGGCTCGCGGGTCAAATCAAAGGCCTCGCGAGCCTTCTGGCTGGTCATGATGCGAAACGCCGCATGGAAATTCTCGTCCATTAGGCGGGCATCCTCACTGGCCTCAAATTGGGCAATGGAAGACTCGACGATGTCCCGCATCTTGCGCCGACGTTCCAGGCGATGGGCCCCGATTTGATCGGGCGGCAGCAAGTCGGGCACCTTGAAGTTCTTCTGCGACGGATCGGCCATCAACGCAAACGGATCATGGGCCTTGCCCAAAAAACCACCGGCTTGCCCGTTCGGTAAATTCCCACCGCCACGCCCCATCAACTGAGGCAGCACCACGAAGGGCGGCAAGTCGGTGCGTCGCCCCTTGAGATGAGACAGAACCGCTCCGGCGTGAGGTGTCTGAATACCCCCGGTGAATCGCCGACCCGTTTGCATCATCTGCCAACCGGCGTCATGCACCGCGGCGCCATCATGGTGGCAAGAACGGACCAGCGAAAACTTGTCGGCGATGGCCGCATGGCGCGGCAGCAGCTCAGAAATCTCAAAGGCGTTGGATTTGGTGCGCATGGGTTTGAAGGGCCCGCGGATCTCGGAGGGCGCATCCGGCTTCATGTCCCACAAGTCGATATGACTCGGGCCGCCCAGGTTGAAGATCATAATGCACGAACGCCGGTCGTCCGCAGGCTTCACGATCCCTTCCTCCTTA
>SXXZ01000248.1 GCA_005789375.1 Verrucomicrobiales bacterium
CGGAAATCGGCGTCGGGCATCTGGTCCAACCCTTCAGGCATGGCCGAATTGGGGGTCACGCGCACCGTCTTCACATTGGATCGATCGATCACCACTTCATTCGAACCGGCCATGAGCAGTTTCACCCGGTTGGCCGTGTTCTCGACCATCCGCCCGCTGTGGGTCTGACCGTCGATGGTCTCGACCTCCACATTCTCATAGCCCTGACCGATGATTTCGTTGGGGTTGATGACGTTGTGCAGGAGCGCATCGAGCGAACTACGACCGACACCTGTCAAATCGGGCCCCACCGCAGCGCCTTCTCCGTGCAGCTGGTGGCAGACCAAGCACGTCTTGGCGGCGAGCTCATGCCCGGCCTTTAAATCCACAGGACCATCGATCACCACCTTCCGCTTGGCGGCGATACGTTGAAGGATCTCCGGGCCCGAGGCCTGGAATCGGCCAAAGAGGCGACCGGCCTTCTCGCGTTCATCCGGATTCTGCGAACCCAACAACGAACGCACCGTCGTGGCCGGAATGTCGGCCTTGGCAATCTCGCCTCGCTCGAGGGCGTTGTAGAGGGCTCGCTTCCAGGCACCCCGGGTGGTGGAGAACTGGGCGGCGGCCGTACGTACCGCCGGGGTCATGGCCTTCCATTGAGAAAGCAACAGGCGAGCCGTCTCGTCGTTGCCTGTCTCGGCCAACACGCGGATGGCGGCCACGCGGAGCGCATCGGAAGCATCAGATCCCGCCAAGGCCAGCAGCGCCCGCCGCCCCTCTTCGCCGCGCTGATTGCGGAGCCCTTGGATCGCTTCCAGTCGTTCGGTCTCTGCGAGGGCTGTGTCACCCACACGTGCCAACTGCGCCCGCAGAGCCCCCACATCACCCCACAAAGCCCCCAATTGCCGCGCTTTGGCCACAGTGGCGAGGTTCGAACTTGAAAGAAGCTTCTGCAGCAGTGCCTCCGTGGGTTTGGTGGGAGCCAAAGCCTTGCCCCGCTGACCATCGATTAGGCCATCCAGCAGGTAGGGGATGAGCGGTGAGGCCGAGTCGAGCGATTGAACGATCTCCAGCGTCTTGTCCACGAGCCAATCCTTCCGGGCGTCGCAGAAGCGGCGGACCATCTTGTAGGCCAACTTGCCAGACATGGGCAGGTAGCGTTCCCCCTTCTCCTGGAACCAGGCGGCTGTGATGTTGGGGTCGTAGAGCAAGTTGGGCTCGAGCGCCATCCACAGCAGGAAGGGCAAGTCGCGATCCGTGGAAGCCTTAGCGGTCCCGAGAAGTTTCTCGGCCACCGAGGTCACCGCCGGACCCAGGACAGCGATGTCGTGGCCCGGGGCCGTATTGACCGTCAGCGAGCCGCCCGAGAACTGCCGCAAAGCCGTGGCCACTGCGGCGAGTACGGTCGGGTTTTCATCGGTGGCCAATAATTCGAGACGCTTGTGGACTCGCTCGGTGATGCGGTTGTTCTCACCGGTGAAACGAGCCGCCCACATGCGCAGCGACGGCACGGACGCATCGGCCGCCTCGTCCAAGACCACATCATCGGCCAAGCCCGCGCTGAACAAGGTCCAGAGTGCGGCCAAGCGGGCGTCTTCGGAACCCGAAGACTTCAGGCGGGTGAAGAGCACCGATTTCTGAGAAGCAATGTCCGGGCGTTCAGAAAGAATTCGCTGGGCCATGCGACGGTGCCAGACGTTGGAGTGACCCAAGGTCTGAACCAGTTCAACGGTGCTCCGCTGAGCCAACGCCAACCCCTCAGGCCGAGACGGCACGGGTCGACCGGGTTGGTCTCCGGCCCAGACAATGCGCCAAATGCGGCCACGCTCACGGTCGACACCTTCCGGGTCGGCTCCGGCATTTTGATAGCAGGGGTACTTGTCGTACCAGTCCATCACCCACACCGCTCCGTCGGGGCCGGTTTGCATGCTCACCGGCATGAACCACCCGTCGTTGGCCCGCAAAAAATCACCATCGGCCGAGGCAAGGAACGTACTGCCCCGGGCGGTCAATCGATCGCGATGAATGGCGTTGTCGTGAATATTCCCCTGCAGGGCCATGCCACGGAACTCCGCCGGATATTGATCGCCCTGGTAAATATTCACACCGGCGTACGCCGCCATGGAGTGCTTGTGGTCGACGATGCTGGGGAGCAGGTCGTAGGCGTAGGGATAGGGCGGCTGCCCTGCCTGGCGCTGATAGAGACCTCCCGGAGCGAGGTGAAAGAAGTGATCGATGACGCAGGCGCTGACGAAGGCGTTGCCGCGGGCATCGAAGTCGACCCCCCACGGATTGGACGTGCCCTCGGCGAAGATCTCCATGCGCCGGGTCTTCGGTTGAAAACGCGCCACCCCCGCCGTCAGCAACACCGGTTCCCCAGGCTGGGCTGGATCCACGGCCTGGGTCCGGGTGAACACCCCGTGGGTCATGTACATTTGGCCGTCAGGACCCCAGGTGAAGCCGTTGAGGAGTTCGTGCCGGTCTTCGAGACCAAAGCCGGTCTGGACGATGGTCTGCTTGTCGGCGACGAGATCCCCATCGGTATCTTCGAGGAAATACAAATTCGGAGCGGCCCCCAGATACACGCCGCCATTGGCCACCAGAATGCCCGTAGCCAAAGTGAACCCATCGGCAAACACCTTAACCGAATCGGCTCGGCCGTCGCCGTCGGTGTCTTCGAGCACCTTGATGCGGTCGCGCCCCTTCTCTCCCGGCTTGGCACCCAGCGGATACTCGTACAGTTCCACCACCCAAAGGCGCCCCCGATCGTCCCAAGTCATCGCTACGGGATTCACCACTTCGGGCTCCGAGGCGAAGAGCCGCGCTTCAAAGCCCGGCAACAGCGTGAAGCGCTTGCGGGCTTCTTCGGGGCTGTAGGCCGGGTTGTCGGCCGGCTTGTGCTGACCAGCCAACTGCCGCCCCGACGGGGCGTTGGTGTACACCGGAAAACCAAACTTCGGATGCCGGGGCACCTCGGCCAAGGAGGTCAGGGCCATCAAGAAAACCGCGGTGAGAGCGAGGACAGGCAAGCTGGGCATGGCGATGAAGTGAAGTGATGGAGTCCGAAAATCTGTCCGACGTCCGTCAGGGTTGTTCAGAGTTGTTCAGGGTTGTTCAATTCCTCTACTCGTAGTCCCGAGCCTTTGGAACTTGATTTGTCGACGGTCGAGCATCACGACTCCGCTGAAAGTCCCGAATGCGCCAAAGGGTCCGAAAGCCTCCAAAGATTCATCCTTGAGCCGCAGCCGGAGCCACCGCTCGGCTTCCACAATCTTTTCCGACAATCAGCACCCCTGCCTCGGGATCAAACCTTGCGCCCATTGCCGAGTCCGAGGGGCGCTGTAGCGGTCAAAAGCCGTTCCGGCCTCCGACTTCAGGAAGCGAAGATCTGATCCATCTCAGTGGAGAGCTTCTTGAGCCCCTCCGGCGAACCAGCGCCCCCCTGCTCGGCGATGCCCCACCCATGATAACCGATCTCGTCGATGGCCTTCATGACCGCGGGCCAGTTGTTGTCGCCCTTGAGAAATTCGGCATCGAAGCCCGCCCACTTGCCCTGCTTGTCGGACTTGGTCCGGCTGTACTCCTTGATGTGCAGCGTGGCGATGCGCTTGCCCAGGATGCGGACCCACTGCTCGGGCCATCCGTAGTGGATCAGGTTTCCCACATCGAGGTGCCAACCCACCATGGGGCTCTTGAATTCATCGATATAGCGGGCGGCCTCGAGGGGGCTCAGGAGGAAATTGTTCCAGACGTTTTCGATGGCAATCTTCACACCCAACTCCTCGGCCAGCGGCACCACCTTGCGAATCTCAGCCTGAGAGCGGGTATAGGCGTCAGCATAACTAATCGACGCATTGACGACGGCGGGCACCAGCAGCACCGCCGGAGCGCCGTAAGCCTTGGCATCGCGCAGCGACAGCTTAAGGCCCTCGACCCCCACCTCGCGGACGGCCGGATTCGGGTCGGACAGCGGCTTGGCCCAGTGCGTGTGGCAACACACGGAACCGGCCTTCAGACCGGTGGCCTTCAGGGCGGCGTTCATCTCGGCATTGTCCATGCCGCCCATCGGTTCCACCCCGTCAAAGCCCGCCGCCTTGACCGCCTCCATTTTCTGCATCACCGAACCAGGAACCCCAACGGTGCCCCACATGATCCCCTTGAGAATCTTGCGCTTGGGAGCGGTCTGGGTCTGCGCAAAGGCGGGCAACGAAGCTCCGAGGAGGGCAGCGGTGTGGAGAAAATCACGGCGATTCATGGCAGGGTGCGGGTTCTGAAGGAACAGGGAACGGGTAGAACGAAGACGCGGCAAATAGACTATCAGAACGAAAAGGATTACCAGACCGAGATACCGACTTCGGCACGAGGTCGCCAAAGCGGAAGCGGAATGTCACCGAAGCAGGGACCGGCTGGGCTTCAATATCCACCCAGCCGGTCGCCTCAATGCGGTCTCAGGACAATTTGGTCTTGCCCGGAACCGGCAGCGGCTCGATCGGCAGCTTCATGTCCCAGGACAAGTTGTCCGGAACGAGCTTGATCTGAGAGTTCAGGGCCTGCTCCCAGGTCACTTCCTGACCGGTGTAGGCGGCCAAGCGTCCCATGATGCCAGCCAGCGTGCTGTTCACCATGCGGTCACCGTCATTGTGCAACTCACCGTTGCGGATGGCCTTGTAGAGGTGCTGGTGCTCCACCAC
>SXXZ01000249.1 GCA_005789375.1 Verrucomicrobiales bacterium
GAAGAAACTCGGATTCCGCATGCTCATGGATGTCATCCCCTTGGATGCCAGCTTGGTGAAGGGGTCTCACGGCGCGCGTCCGTCGTCGCCGTTGGATTGGCCAATAATTCTCTCCGAGCAGCGCCTGCCGGCAGACACGCTACGATCGACCGATGTTTACGGTATTCTGAAATCGGCCGTCCTAGGCTGACACCGCGGTTTAACACAGTCTCTGCAAAGACCAAATTTCGATGAGTATCGAGAATTGGACCAGCGTCAAATCGTGCATCCATGAAGCCCATTAGGAATCCCTGCCTTAGGGCTATACCGTTCATTTTACTGAGCTGCTTGGGGGTGGCGTTACATGCGGGCACCTCTGATGCAGCGGCAGCAGCGATCGTTGGCACCGGGCAACCTCCGGGCGCTGCGTTCTTGGGGCCATTCCACATGGTGGTGCTTCATCTCCCTATCGGTCTCTTCAGTTTTGCTGCTCTCCTAGAATTGGTGGCGTGGTTGCGGCCCTTTGAAGGGTTGCGTCGAGTCTTGGCGATCAACTTGGGATTGGGCGTGCTCATGGCCACCGTGACCGGGGTGCTAGGCCTGTATCGCTCCGCGGGGGGCGATTATTCGCAGGAACTCTTGCTGTTGCATCGCAATACCGGGATTGCCATGACGGTCTTGGCCGGAGTGACCCTGGTGCTCCACTCGGCGGTGCTTCAGGCAGGAAACCGATGGCTTTGGTGGTATCGGGGTTCTCTGGGAACCACGCTCGCTCTACTAATGGCGGCCAGTCACTACGGGGGTAGCCTGACTCATGGACAGGGGTTCCTGACTCAGAATGCTCCGCAGGCCATCCGCAACTGGATAGCCCGCTGGGATTCTCCGCAAACCAATGGGATTATTTCCCTTTCCCGAGCGGACGGCGACACCAACGCAGTCGTCGTGGCCCGGTTGTTCGAAGCCAAATGCCTTTCGTGTCACGGTCCTGAAAAACAGAAAGGCCAGTTCCGCATCGACCAGCGCGAGTCGTTGCTCAAGGGCGGTGAGAGCGGGGTGGCTGCCCTGGTGCCGGGAGATCCGGCGAAGTCAGGACTTTTTCGGATGATTCTCCTGCCGACCACGCATGATCTGGTCATGCCTCCTGCGGGCAAACCGCGCCTCGCGGATGCGGATATTCTGGCGGTGTTTCGGTGGATTCAGGCGGGCGCGCCCTGAGCCTGAACGAGATCTGCTGGATCGGTTGAGTTGGCGGCGTTTGCCTTTGCAAGAGCGTCGTTGTTCGCCCGGCACGGGTCTCAATTTAGCCCGCTTCTCACGCTCGCCTCGTCTTGCAAAAGAATCCGCGACTCCAGAAGAGACTCGTGACCCTTCAGGGTTCTGAGGGAGTTGTGCCGGTCGGAGGAAACACCCCTTCCCAGCGAGCAACGACGGCGGTGGCGAGGCAGTTGCCCACGAGGTTCACTGTGGTGCGGGCCATGTCCATGAGTTCATCCACGCCGATGATGAGCAGAACGCCCTCCAGCGGCAGGTCGAAGCTCACCAAAGTGCCCGCCAAGATAACCTGCGAGGCCCGCGGAATACCGGCCATGCCCTTGCTAGTGAGCATCAAGGTGAGAAGCATAACCAGTTGCTGGGAGATCGTGAGTTGGACCCCTGCAGCTTGGGCCACGAAGACGGAGGCAACCGCCAGGTAGAGCGTGGACCCGTCGAGATTGAACGAATAACCCAGCGGCATGACGAAGCTCACGATGCGCTTGGGCACCCCGAGAGCGGTGAGTCGTTTCATGGCATCCGGCATGGCGGCGTCGGAGGAGGTGGTGGTGAAGGCCAGAAGGATGGGTTCGCGGAGCTCAGTGAGGAATCGTCGCACGGGCACCCGGGCCCAGAGCGCCATCGGCAGCAAGACCGTGACAGCGAAGACGGCCAGCGCCAGGTAGAGCGTTCCGATGAGTTTGGCCAAGTTTGCCAACACCCCGAGGCCGCTGTGACCGACCGTGTAGGCCATGGCCGCGCCGATGCCGATGGGAGCGAACTTCATGACCACCCCGGTGAACTTGAACATCACTTCGGTCAACGACTCGCAGAAGCGGAGCATCGGCAGGCGTTGAGCTTCCGGTGTCTGAGCCAGTGCGATTCCAAAGAAAATAGCGAAGAAGACCACCTGAAGCACATCGTTGGCGGCGGCCGCCTCAAAGAAGCTCTTGGGTACGATGTGCTCGAGGATGCCGCTGAAGGTGACCTTGGTGGCCGTGACCCCGGTGGTTGCCGAGTTGGCCGGCGGCAGTACCACTCCCACTCCCGGTTCGAAGACATTCACAGCCACGAGGCCGATGACCAGAGCCAGGGTGGTCACCACCTCGAAGTAGAGGATCGATTTCCACGCAAGTCGGCCGACCGATTTGAGGTCTTCACTGTGGCCGGCGATCCCCACAACCAGAGTTCCGAAGACCAAGGGCACCAAGATGCACTTGATCATCTTCAGGAATATGTTGGAGACGACCTTCAGGTTCTGGGACTCGGCCGGGAAAGCCCACCCCAGCACTAGTCCGCCGAGCATGGCGATAAAGATCCAATGGGTGAGAGAGATGCTCCGCAGAAATCGGGTCATGCTGTTCGGAGCATCAGCCGACCCGGGCCTGGGAAACAAGGGCGGAGCGGAGGGAGGGACGGGACAGGCTGTTTGGTTTCTTCTCAGACCATGGCCCGGCAAATGGCGACGGCGGCGATCGCTCCGGCCGCATCGGCCGCCAAGCCGGCGAGGATCGCATGTCGGGTGCGGCGAATACCAATGGAACCGAAGTAGACCGCGATGACGTAGAAGGTTGTTTCGGTGCTGCCGAAGAGGGTTCCACCCATACGCGCCAGGAGGCTGTCCGCACCGTGAGTTTTCACCAGATCAGTGAACGCTGCCAGCGTGCCGCTACCAGTTAGCGGGCGGAGGAGCGTCATGGGTACTAGTTCGGGCGGATAGCCCACCGAATTCAGCAGCGGTTCGAGCCATCGAGTAAATCCCTCGATGCCACCGGCTCCTCGGAGGCATCCGATGGCGACGAGCATGGCGACGAGGTACGGAATAATTCGTATAGCTGTTTCGAAGCCCTCCTTGGCTCCACTCACGAACTGCTCATGGACGGCCAAGCCTCGAAGTGCGGCGTAGATCGGGATCGCCACCAAGAGGAAGGGCAGGGCCACCAGCGACAAGGCATTGAGGGCTCGCAAGGCAACGGGAGCAGCCTCGAGGGTGGCCTCGGACCCGGCTGGGGGATGCAGAGTAGCTTCGACGGCAAATCCCGCGAAGCACATGACCAGAACCAGTAATCCACAACGGCCAGCCCACCCCAAAGGACCTGGTGCGCTGGGAGGAAAAGCCTCATCCGATTCTTTGGATTCTTCTGCGGGGCAGGGCGGGGTAGGTGACGCAGTCTGGCTCTCCGATATGCGGAACCAACGCAACCTTTGTGCGATTTTAACCACCACCAGTCCGGTCAGCGAAGAGCATAGCGTAGCCAACAGCGTGGTGCCGACGATCCAGGTGGGGTTTTTGGAACCATTGGCTGCCAAAACAGCGATAGCCGTCACCGGGATTAACTGAACTGAACCTGTATTAATCGCCAGGAAAGTGCACATGGCATTGGAAGCCGTATCGGGTTGGGGGTTCAGCCGTTGCAAATCCCGCATAGCCCGAAGGCCCATCGGTGTCGCCGCGTTGGTGAGGCCTAGAGCGTTGGCGGTAACATTGAGGACTATTGAACCGAGAGCTGGGTGTCCGGGAGGGACTTCGGGAAAGAGACGGCCTAAGACTGGCTGAAGAATTCGAGCCAAAGTCGTCACCAAACCGGCCTGCTCGGCCAATCGGAGAATGCCCAACCACAGCGCCATGATCCCGATTAAACCCAGGGACACGGTCACGGCTGAATTGGCTCCCTGAATGGCCCCATCGGTCATTCCACCCAGGCGGCCAGTCATCCCGGCCAACAGTGCCGCGACTGTCAATAGTCCGAGCCAGATCCCGTTCAGCATTGAGATTTAACATGGAGACTCCACATCTCTATTTCGATGCCGGAGTTGGGTTTCTTTCAGTAAATCGAGCCTGTCCCTTAGAAAGAGCCTGTCCCTTAGAAGGAGCCTGTCCCTTAGAAGGAGCCTGTCCCTTAGAAAGAGCCTGTCCCTTAGAGAAGGAGCCTGTCCCTTAGAGAAGGAGCCTGTCCCTTGGAAGGAGCCCTCTCGCGGTTTTGTTGGTGAAACCCTGCGGTGGATCCAAGACCCTCGGACCATGCACTCCACCGCTGTTCTTCTCTCTGTGCTGGCTGGCTCTTCGATAATGGTGCTGGCCGTGGAGCCGTTGGTTCCACGGTTTCGCGCCGTCAACGTCGACACCAACGTGGCTGTCGGTTACGGGGTGAGCGTGGCCGATGTCGATGGGGATGGCGGACCGGACATTATTTTGTGCGATGCCAAGCAGATCGCTTGGTACCGGCACCCGAAGTGGGAAAAACATGTAATCGCCGAAAACCTCACGCCGCAAGATCACGTGTGCGTGGCGGCCGCCGACATTGATGGCGACGGTAAGGCCGAGATCGCGGTGGGGGCTGGCTGGAATCCCGGCGATACGGTGAACAGCGGGGCGCTCTTCTATCTGGAACCGCCCACCGATCGGACTGCGCGCTGGACTCCAATTCGCTTGCCCCATGAACCCACGATGCACCGCATTCGCTGGGTGAAGGATTCGCAGGGATGGGCGCTCTGGTCAGTGCCGTTGCACGGGCGGGGCAACAAGGATGGCCAAGGCGTCGGTGCCCGCATCCAGCGCCACCGGCCGTCGGCCGATCGCCGCCAACCCTGGGCCGTCGAGACGGTGGCCGACCAGTGGCACAAGGCTCACAACTTCGATCCCGTGGTCCGACCGGGCGCGACAACCGTGACCCCAGTGCTTGTGGGGTCGGCCGAGGGGGCATTTAGGGGCGTGTTGTCCGGTGCAAACGGTGCAGGCGGACCGGTGACGTGGACTCAGATCGGTGGGCCCGAAAACGGCGGTGTGGGCGAAATTCGCTCGCTGGGCGATGCGCAGGGTTCTGTGGCGGGTATCTCGCCGATGCACGGCAATCAGTTGGTGGTGTTCCATCCGACTGCTTCCGGGGCGGACGCGGCAACGGTCGCGACGGGGCTGGGACGGCGCGAGGTTGTCGACGATGGGTTGATCGACGGCCATGCCTTGGCCTGCGGTGACTTGCTGGGCATCGGCCAACCGCAAATTGTGGCGGGATGGCGGGCTATGGGGCGGCCGCGCTCGGTGAAGGTGGGCGTGGCGCTTTACGTGCCGGTGGGGAGCCGGTGGATGAAGGTGTGGGTGGATGACGACGGCATGGCCTGCGAAGACCTCACGCTCGCCGACCTCGACGGCGATGGCCGCCTGGACATCGTCGCGTCGGGCCGGTCCACCCACAACCTGAAGGTGTACTTCAACGAATCGTCCCGCTGATTCGCCCGGGTCACTGGCGCGGTGCGGGGTTGGCTGGCGGGTTGGTAGAAGCCTTCGGCGGCATCGGGGTCGCCCTGTTGGTTGTTGTTCTGGGCATGATCCCATAGCGCTTCATAAGTTCCTGACTCATCATCGGCATCGGGGCCGTGGATGCTGATTCCGGCGAGGCGGCGTTGGTCGACGGCGTAGTGGGCCCCGGAGACGTTAGTCGGCCGTAGCGTCGGATGGACTCAAGGTTGATCGAGGGCTTTCCTTGGAAGTGCTTGTTGAAATCCTGCAGCAGCCATCCGGATTTCCGGCGTCGGATGAGGAAATCCACCAACTCTTCGGGTGACGGTCGGTTCGTGATGCCCAAAGGGCTCAGATACTCTGGGGTGAACTTGCCCTCTTGCTCGGCTTTGGTTGCGAATTGGATGAGTTCTTCGCGACTGGCTTTGAAAAGTCGAGGTTTGGCCGCGACCAGGGAATCTCGCTGGAAATCTTCCACGAAATTATGCTGCAGCCATCGGAATCCCCGGTGCCGTATGAGCGTATCCACCAATGCCTCGGGGGACGGTCGGTTCGTGATCCCGAACTGGCTGAGATACTCTGGGGTCATCTTGCCCTCTCGCTCGGCTTGGGTAGCAAATTTGATGAACTCTTCGCGCCGGTAATTGAGAGATGCAAGCTGACTGTAGTAGCCCCGCATCCGGCCCAAGCCGACGAGCAGCAAGCCCCCCAGAAGCGAGGCCATCCACAGTCCTCCGCTAAGTCGTCCCCACTGGCGGGACACGGTGGGCCACCCCATCCGAAGGCGTTGGGCATTGACCCGCGCGGATCGAACCATGAACCCGATCCAGATCGTGCCGAGGATCATCGCTCCGGTTTCGGATATCTGATGGAGACTTCCCAGAGCTTGAAGCAAGGTGGGCGGTTTTTGATTCAGCAAGGCCGGATCCCTCACACCGTCAACTCTCAATGGAAACTCCCACGGGTGGCCCCATTGGTCGTCGAGCATCACGCCCACACCCAGGATTGTTAGTGCGCCGACCGCCCAGAGGCTTGCCAACAGCATGGGCGTCAGTGCCACGGCCTTCATGCTGCTTTGGCTAACGGAGGAGGCGTAGAGGCTTGTTGCAAAGAGAGCGACCAAGGCTGCGGCATACGCGGCGATGGGTTCCCAATCTGGCTGGCCAAAGGCGGTATCCAAGGCCTCGGCGTCGAAGCCCAACCAGACCAGGGCGGCCGGTAGAACCAGGCCCAGGGTCAGGGCCAATGCCGTAGCCACACCTACCTTGATCCTCCACTGGCGCTCCATCGGGATCGGCTGGGTCCATTGCCATTCCAAGGTGCCCAGTACCCGTTCCTCGGCGATGGAACCGGCCCCCGTGACGAGGAAGATGAAAACCCCAAGGATACCGGCGTAGAGCGTCACCGTGTAGGGATTGGACGCGGCCACTCCCAACTCGCTTTCAGGAGCCCACTTGCGAATGAGGAGGCTCAGCCCCCAGAACCCGATCAGGATGCCCGCGATCAGCCAGGGCACGACATGCAGGCGAAGCTCCTTGCGGATGAGTTGTGCGGTCGCGGGCTTTCCGAGCCACCTACGGCCGAGCCATCGATCCCAAGCCCCGGTGAGCGCATAGAGTCCGAGAGTCGAGGATCCACCGGCTCCGCCCTCGCGCCATTCCAGTCGTTTAAACACCCGCCAGCCCGCCAGGGCCATCGCACCGAGGTAGATCGCGCCGCCGGCCCAGAGCACCTCTTGCTCCTCGCTGCTTCGATACAGAAGGTCCGGATAAACCCGGGCATGGTAAACATCCAGCAGGGTTTGGAGGATCAAGTAGAGGGCCATCGGCACCGTCAGGGTGAAGACGAAGCCCGCCAGGGTGCTGCGGCTGATCAAGGTGAAGAACGGGGCGGAGGCCAGGCCCA
>SXXZ01000250.1 GCA_005789375.1 Verrucomicrobiales bacterium
GCCACTTGCGGCTGGTGTCACCGAGGATGGCCAGGGTGATGGGGCTGACGCCGTATTTGTCGAAGATGCGGTGGTGATAGATGAACAGGCGCTTGGGCAAATCGGGGTCATAGTGCATCTGGACCTCGATGTGGATGTAGAGCCACTGGTCGGTGCCGTCGAGGAGGCGGACTTTGAGAAGTTTGTCGACCCGCTTGGCCCTGATTTCGGAGGCCGGGGTGATTTCGAGGAGTTCCTGCTCGAGGGGTTTGGGCTCGACCGACCAATCAATGCCGGCTGCGACCTCGGGAAAGGTGACCTCGAGGAAGGACCGGGTGAGCTTTTCGACGGTGACTTTCCAGGGGCTGTCGTGATTGAGCGTCTTGGCCATGTCCCTAGTTATTCGCTCGGTCGCGGGCGAACCTTTCAGCGAAGCCGCAGGCGGCGGGGTCGGTCTCTCACATCTACACAAAAGGTGCCACAGCATACTATTCGCGGGCCGGCTGGCCGGTTTGCGGGGGAGGGGTTAGGGCAGGCCGGCGGTTGTGCCGCCCGCCGGCAGGGGAGGTGGGGTTGGGCGCGTCCCTGTCGGGGCGCTCGGGTGGTGAGGGTTCCTGCGGCTCAGAGGGTGGGAGGGGCTCCGAAAGCGCCAATAAAGGTTCGGCCCGCAACACTCGAACCCCACCCAGCCTCCCGCTGGTTAAGGGCTTGGCTTTTTGGAGACCGCGCTTGAAAGTTTCAGCGGCCTGATCGGTTTCCGAAAAGCGGGCGGGCTTGGGAAAATTGTGCGATGTCCAAGGTGTTGCGTGTTCTCGATTCGATGTCGGGTGTTGTCTTGATGCTGATGGCTGTGCTGGCCCCATGGATGCTGGGTGCCACGACCCGGGAGACCATTTGGGCGCTCAATGGTCTGGGCTTTTTGTCGGGAGGATTGTGGATCGTCCAACGCGTCGTTCGCTTGCGGGCCAGTGCCGGTCGACAGCCTGCGGCCAAGTCTCTCGGCGCTCGATGGCCGATGGCTTGTGTCTGGGGTTTGGTGATCGCCTTGCTCGGCTACGTGCTGTGCAGTGCGTTGAATCCCAAAGCCAGTCTTCAGTACACCTTCACTCCGGGGTATCCCTTCGCTTCCGGTGTCGAGATCGATTATCTCGAACCCATCGAGTGGTTGCCTCAGTCCCATGATCAGGACCGCACGTTGCGGGCATTTTGGAAGTATTTGGCCATCGTCCTGAGCTTTGCGGCGGCTCGCGATTGGCTGATGGGATCGTCCCGACGGGAACGCCGGTCGGATGACGGCACGCCTCGGTTTCCCGGGGACCGGATGCAATGGCTGCTCTGGACGCTGGCCATCAACGCGGCGGCTGTGTCTCTGGTCGGGATGCTGCAGCGCTTGGATGGCTCTCAACAGCTCCTGTGGACTTTCGCCAACCATCTCAACGGGGGGCATGGGGCCTTTGGTCCGTTTCCCTATCGATCCAGTGGCGCGCAGTACCTGAACCTGATGTGGCCGGTGACCGTGGGATTCTGGTGGGTGCTGCGGCGCAGAAATGTGGCCCGGCGCTCGGCATCGCAACGATCGGGTGGCGATCCGCATGTGTTGCTCTTGGTGTTGGCGGCCTTGACCGCCGCTGGGGTGGTGGTGGCGAATAGTCGCGGCGGGTTCTTGGTTTTGGTGGGTCTATTGGTGGCGGTGTTCGCCTTGATGATGCTGTGGTCCAAGCGCCAGGTCGGGTTCAAGCTGGGCGTGGTGGCGGCCATTTTGGCGATCTTGGGTGTCGGAGGTTGGCTGGGCGGCGAGGCGATGATGGCCCGGTTCCGGTCGGAGGATCTGGGCCGTATGAGTGGCCGAAAGTTGATCTACGAAGACACGGCCCGGATGGCGCAGGATTTCGCGGTTTTCGGGTCCGGTGCTGAGACGTTTGCCCCGTTGTACTACTTTTATCGCAAGCAAGACCCGGAATGGAATGCGTACGTCCACGATGACTATCTCGAAACCCGAGTCACGTTTGGCACGGTGGGTTTTGTGATCATCTTGATGATCTTTCTGGCCGTGTGGTTGGTACCGTTCTTCGGCAACGGCATTCCGGCCCCTCCTGAAATCTTCCTCCTGATCGGGGTGGCGATGGTGGGCATTCTGGCCCATGCCAAGTTCGATCTTCCGTTCCAGATCTATGGGCTTCACTCCCAATTCGTTCTGCTTTGCGGGGTCGTGACCTCACTCAAGTGGCAGAGGCGGTGGTCGGAGCACCGTTGAGCAGCAGGCGCTTGTGCGGCGGCTCGGATGTTTTTCAATGCCCTGTTCGGTAAACCCGAGGGTTGCTGCGGCTGATTTCTGCTCCCAAAGTGGGCCGACCAAGTTTTTCGGAAACGTCATGTCTTCTTCCAAGAAAGCCCTAGTCACCGGAATCACCGGCCAAGATGGTTCTTACCTCGCGGAGCTGTTGCTCGAGAAGGGGTACGAGGTGCACGGCATCATCCGCCGGGCTTCCACGTTCAACACGTCGCGGTTGGATGGGATTTATTCCGATCCGCACAGCCTCAAGCACAACTTGCACTTGCACTACGGTGACTTGGCCGATGGCAGCAACTTGTCGCGGTTGATCGGCAAGATCCAGCCGGCCGAGGTGTACAATTTGGCGGCGCAAAGCCACGTGCGGGTGAGTTTCGACGCGCCCGAATACACCACCGACATCACCGCCACCGGCACGGTGCGCCTGCTCGAGGCGATCCGCGAGGTGGGCATCCAGCCGAGGTTCTACCAGGCCAGTTCGTCGGAGATGTTCGGGCTGGTGCAA
>SXXZ01000251.1 GCA_005789375.1 Verrucomicrobiales bacterium
AAACCCGGCCGCAGACCACTTGCACCCTGACCGACCTCGGTCGCAACGCCTTTACTGAGTACCTTGGGCATCTAGAACAAATCGTTGCCCAGTTCCGAAAAACGACTCCATCCGCTTGATTCTGTTTGAACAACCCCGATGGTTATTAATCAGACGCTTTGTGACGCAAAGTAAATTATGAGAGTCTTAAGAGCGGAAGCAATGGGGATGTGTTTTGGGGTTCGTGACGCGATCGAATTAGCCCATGAGCGAGCTGCGGCCGGCCCGGTGACCGTCTTGGGAGATTTGGTCCACAATGAGTCGGTTTTGGCCGACCTCCGTGGGAGGGGTGTACTGATCCGACAAGACGCGTCCGACATTCCCACCCGGGAAGTACTCATCACGGCCCACGGAGCTTCAAATCGCCGCATCGAGAGCCTTCGCCAATTAGGCCTGACAGTAACAGAGGCCACCTGCCCCTTGGTTCACCGGGCTCATCAGGCGTTGAAAAAACTCGTGGCCGCGGGGTTCCACCCGCTGGTGATAGGTCAAGCCGGCCATGTTGAGGTCCGAGGCCTGACTGAAGATCATCCCGAGTGCGACGTCGTGTTAACAGAGAGCGAGGTGGACCTGCTGCCTGAACGTCCCCGCTATGGGGTCGTGTCGCAAACCACGCAACCTGTAGCCCGGGTGCGGGAGTTAATCGCTCACCTGAGCCAGAGATTCCCCGGCTCAGAGGTCCGCTGGATTGACACCGTGTGCCAACCCACCAAAGACCGGCAGACCGCCGCCGAGAATCTGGCCGAACGCTGCGATGTGGTTTTGGTCATCGGAGGCATCCACAGCAACAACACTCGCCGCTTGGTGGACACTTGCCGGAGCCGCTGTGCCCGAGTCCATTGGCTGCAGACCTCGAACGACCTCGACCCAGCCTGGATCCGAGAAACTGATACCGTGGGCATCACTGCGGGCACCTCCACTCCGGATAGCGTGATCGAAGCCATTGAAACGGCCTTGAAGAATCTGTCGAGCCAGCGAATGAGTCCTCAGACCGAAGCAGCCTGAACCTCCTTTCACCTGCGCAGCCCTCACCGCCCACTTGCTGCCGCGGATCTGCCGGAGCCCAAACAGCAGCCCCTCTGGGTCATCGCGCTAAACCCCGCTGGCTAGTCCGCACAAACTGAATCAACTCCTTCAACTGCGGAGTGGTCGGCAAATCCGACTCCATCCGAGACAGGGCATTCTCCAAAGTTAGGCCCATTCGAAAGATGATTTTGTAGGCCTTGATCAGAGAACCGATGGTGTCGGCTGAGAAGCCTGCCCGCTCCAACCCGACCTTGTTCACAAACCGGGTCTCAGTCGGATTTCCGTCGGCCATCATGTAAGGCGCGATATCCTGAACCACCTTGGAGCAGCCGCCCACCATGGCGTATCGACCGATTCGACAAAATTGATGAACTGCCGCCAGGCCGCCGATGATGGCGTGGTCTTCCACGATCACATGCCCGGCCAAGGTCGCCAGATTGGACATGATGATCCGATTACCCACCTGTACATCATGAGCCAAATGGGTGTTGGCCAAGAAATAATTATCAGAACCCACCCGAGTCGCGTCTCCGTCTGAGGTGGCGCTGTGCACGCTCACAAACTCGCGGAACACGTTCCGGTCTCCGATTTGCACCCGAGTCACGCCCCCCTTCCACTTTAGATCCTGGGACTTCATTCCCAGGGAGGCAAAGGGGTAGATTTCGTTGTCGCATCCCAAAGTCGTATGACCCTCCAGAACGACATGGCTATGCAGGCGGCATCGCTCTGCCAGAACGACATGCTCACCAATCAGGCAGTAGGGGCCAATGTGACAGTCGGCTCCGATGAGGGCCTTGGAGTGAACGATTGCAGTGGGGTGGATCATTGGGGTCGATATCCCGTCAGGCTTCAGGTGACTCAACGGTCCATCAACATGAAGGTCACATTGGCTTCGCTGACCACCTCTCCGTCCACGGTGCACTTGCCCTTCGCTTTGCCGATCTTACCCCGGGCCTTGGTCATCTCCACCTCGATCATCAGAATGTCACCCGGGCGCACCGGCCTGCGCCACTTCACATCCTCTGCAGACATGAAGTAGGCCAGTTTCCCGGCATTCTCAGCCTGCCTCATCATCAAGATACCCGCCACCTGGGCCATGGCCTCCAACTGAAGAACTCCCGGCATGATCGGATGGCCCGGAAAATGTCCCTCGAAAAACGGCTCTCCCATGGTGACGTTCTTCTGCGCCACAATCCGAGATCCATCGATCTTGGTTACTTTATCCACCATGAGGAAGGGCGGGCGGTGCGGCAGAATCTGCATGACCTGCATGGTGTCCAGGGTCGCACCGTCGCGGACGAGAGTTTCGGTGGAAGTTGGAGAGTTCACTGTAGGCGTAGAGGCTGCGACGGGAGACTTGGCGGGCTTGGTAACGACAGGCTTAACCTCGAGGGCGGGAGCGGGAGGCGGAGCGAAGGTTTGTGCGGCCTCCAGTGGTCGGCGCATCTGAGCCAAAATCGCCTTGGCCAACTCCGTGTTGGCATGATGACTCGGCCGGGTGGCAATCACATGCCCATGGATCGGTCGGCCGATCAGAGCCAGATCGCCTACGATATCGAGCATCTTGTGACGAACGAATTCTTCAGGATACCGAAGCGGTTCCGTGGTCAGGACGGCGTCATCACGGATGACGATGGCGTTTTCCAGACTTCCGCCCTTGATAAGCCCGTTCTTAATGAGGAACTCAATTTCCTCGTAGAAGCAGAAGGTCCGGGCATGGCTCAACTCCTTCTCCCAACTGGCGGGCGTGATCTCGAGCGTGAAGAATTGAGTGAAGCGCCCCCCTTTGTCTGAACTCGTGCAAGTGATCTTGAAACCCGAATGCGGGAACACCGCCATCTGAGAACCTCCTACATTCACCTCGATTGGTGCAGTCACCCGATAGATTTCAACAGGGTCAGCCTGGGCCACCCGCCCCGCTTCCTTGACCAAGCGAACAAACTCCCGGGAACTTCCATCGGCGATCGGAGGCTCGTTAGCATCCAGTTCGATGATCGCGTTGTCGATGCCCGCGCCCGCCAGAGCCGCCAGCACATGCTCCACCGTATGCACCTTGACCGTCCCTTTACCGAGGGTGGTGGAGCGTTGGGTGTCGACGACATGCTCGGCCCGAGCCTCGATCTCCGGGGCGCCATCGAGGTCAATCCGCCGGAAGCGCAAGCCCGTGTTGGGCAAGGCCGGCAGGAGGTTCATCGAAACTCGGTTTCCGCCATGGAGACCGATTCCGGCGAATGAGACCGACTGCTTGAGGGTGTGCTGAGACGACACGGCTGATTGTTCTAGCCAAGGGAAAAGCGCCGACGCAATGACCCTTTGTAAGGGATTGTCCCGAGCAACCCCGTCCACCGCAGAGGCGAACCCCTGCTCCGACGGCTATTCGAGCCCACCAAAAACGAGGAACCCTTCCAGTTTTCAGACAAACGCTTAGCCTCCGGGTCGTGAGTTCCATCGTCTCCTCGAAGCACCTGCGACTGGCCGAAGCAGGGCTCCTCGTTGTGGTCCTCGTCTTGGGAACACTGCTGACCGTCTTCGGCGGATCGGTCGAGCGCCCCCTCT
>SXXZ01000252.1 GCA_005789375.1 Verrucomicrobiales bacterium
AACGAGACAATTACCATGGCTGATAAAACCATCGAGCAGCGGATTAAGGACATCATCATCGAGCAACTGGGCGTGACCGCCGAGCAAGTGACTCCCGAAGCCAAGTTCATAGAGGACTTGGGCGCTGACTCCCTCGACACTGTCGAGTTGGTGATGGCTCTGGAGGAGGAGTTCGGTTTGGAAATCCCGGACGACGAGGCTGAAAAGCTTCAAAGCGTTGGCGACGTTATCAAGCACGTCGAGGACTCCCAGGCCAAGTAACCCTGCGACCCGTTTCATCAGGGCAGCCCGGCTTCCGGAGCTGCCCTTTTTTCATTGCAGTCACTCCGTAAACACCAACCCACACCTGGGTTGACGCGCGCTTGTGTGTCTTCAGAGGGTGGGTAATCTGTCCCCGAACTATGTCGAATGCTTGGTCTGAACGCCGCGTGGTTGTGACCGGTCTGGGTTGTGCCTCCCCGCTGGGGCTGGATGCCGACACCGTCTGGAAAAACATTATCGCCGGAAAATGCGGTGTCGGGCGCGTGAGTGCCTTCGACATCTCCGCCTACGACTGCCAGATTGCGGCGGAAGTGCGGGGGTTTGATCCGTTGCCCGCATTCCCTAGCCCTAAGGAAGTTCGCCGTTCCGACCGTTTCACTCACTTCGGTGTTTATGCCGGTTGGGGTGCCTTGAAAGATTCGGGTTTGAATTTGGAGACCGAGAATCGCGACAACATCGGTGTGTACATCGGTTCGGGCATCGGCGGCCTGCACACCACCGAGGAGCAGCACAAAATTCTGTTAGCCAAGGGACCAGGGCGGGTTAGCCCCTTCATGATCCCGATGCTGATCTTGAACATGTCCTCGGGTTTGTTCGCTCTCTACAACAACTTGCGCGGCCCCAACTTCGCCACCTGCTCGGCCTGCGCGACCAGCAACCACGCCATTGGTGAGGCCTGGTGGGCGATCAAGCGCGGCGATGCGTCGGTCATGTTCGCCGGCGGTACTGAGGCGACCGTTGTACCCTTAGGCATGAGTGGGTTTGCGGCCATGAAGGCCATGTCCACCCGTAATGAAGATCCGCAGCACGCCAGTCGACCCTTCGATCGCGATCGAGATGGATTCGTCATGGGGGAGGGGGCGGCAGTTCTGGTGCTCGAGGAGTTGGAACATGCCAAGAAGCGCGGGGCCCGCATTTATTGTGAGATCATGGGCTATGGCAACACGTGCGATGCCAACCACATGACCTCGCCCGATCCCGAGGGTGCTGGCGCGGCGCGGGCTATCCAGATGGGGCTCAAGCACGCCGGGATGCGTCCTGAGGAGATCGATTACGTCAACGCTCACGCCACCAGCACCCCGGTTGGGGATGTTTGCGAGACCCAGGCCATCAAGCGGGTTTTTGGTGACCACGCCCGGAAGTTGGCAATTAGTTCTACCAAAGGGGCGACCGGGCACATGCTTGGCGCGGCGGGAGGCATCGAATCGCTCTTGTGCTGCAAGGCCCTGGAAGCGCAGATCGCTCCGCCGACCATCAACTTGGAGAATCCGGATCCGCAGTGTGATTTGGATTATATTCCTCACACCCCGCGACCCATGAGGATCGATGCCTTCCTGAACAACTCGTTCGGATTTGGTGGCCACAACGCCATCGTCATCGGCAAGCGGTTCGTAGGCTAATCCGCTCACCGTTGGGAACCTGTTGGGAACCTGTTGGGAACCTGTTGGGAACCTGTTGGGAACCCAACGGCAGCACGGCACGGGCAGACGGTTATCTCGCAATGGCCGAGGTCGGGAGTTGTGCTTAGTCGGGCTTTTTTCGCAGTGCATGGGTGCACCGGGAGCATGGGTCGGCCGATGCTCAGTAGGCCCCTCGAGCGCTCCAATCCGAATTCTCTCTGCGCTTTCCCATCGGGCCGGCTCGGGTCATTCTTCAGAGCATGATTCCTCGATCCGGTCTTTGGGTATGCCTGTTTCTGGCCTTGAGTTGGGTTCATGCGGCGGACGCTCCGCCGCTCAATGTGGTGTTAATGGTCGCTGATGATCTGGGGGCTCACGACCTGGCTGTCACCGGCAGTCGGTTCCATGAGACGCCCCATCTCGACCGGTTGGCTCGGGAAGGAGTCCGGTTTAACCAAGCCTATTCGGCGTGCACGGTGTGTTCTCCAACCCGGGCGGCACTATTGACGGGCAAGTATCCGGCCCGACTCAAAATCACCGACTGGATCGCTGGCCATGATGCGCCTAAGGCGAAGCTGCGCCCCCCGGCCGACTGGGTGAAGGCACTGCCGCTGGCCGAGCAAACTCTGGCTGAACGAGCCAAGGCCACGGGCCGCGCCACGGCGCACATTGGTAAGTGGCACTTGGGTGGGGAGGGGTTGGGCCCCTTGCAGCAGGGTTTTGATGTGAACCTGGGTGGTGACCACCGCGGGCAGCCGCCTTCGTATTTCTCGCCTTATGGATTGCCGCAGCTTCCCGACGGCCCACGCGGAGAATACCTCACCGATCGGGAAGGGGCTGAAGCGGCCGCCTTCATTCGTGGACACCGGGATCAGCCATTCTTCCTTCAGGTTGCCTTCCACTCGGTGCACACGCCGCTTCAGGCCAAGGCCGAGTTGGTCGAAAAATATCGCAAGAAAGCCCAGTCGGTCGGTGGATCTCAGACCAATGCTGTGTATGCGGCCATGCTGGAGAGCCTCGATGGAGCGGTAGGACGCGTGCTCACGGCTCTCGACGAAGCCGGTCTCAACGGTCGAACCGTCGTCGTCTTCACTTCAGACAATGGCGGGCTCGTCTTGGGGCAGAACCCTCCTACCTCCAACGCGCCGTTGCGCTCCGGCAAAGGGTCCCCCTACGAGGGAGGTATCCGCGTGCCGCTGGTGGTCCGATGGCCCGGAGTCACCGTGCCGCAGGGGCAGGTTGAGCAACCGGTTATTTCCATGGACGTGGCCGCCACGATCGCCGCGGCGATGTCGGCGACCCCTATGGAAAATCTGGAGGATGGCGTGAATTTGACACGGCTCCTGAAAGAGCCCTCGGCACGGCTCGCCCGCGAGGTGATCGGTTGGCACTACCCTCACTATCACCCCGGCGGGGCCTCGCCGTATTCAGCGATCCGGGCCGGGGATTGGAAGTTGATCCAGTACTACGAGGACGGCCGCCATGAATTGTTCGACCTTGCCAAAGATCCCAGTGAGGCGAGCGACCTGGCCGGCGAGCAACCCGCCCGCGTCATGGAACTGGCACGACGTCTGTCCGACTGGCAGGGACGCGTTGGGGCCCAGTGGCCCTTGGCTAACTCGGATTATCACGCTCAGCCCCTGTCCGCCTCGGCCGATGGGAGCGTGCTGCTTCATTCGCGCTCGGCTTCTGTGCACGGGACTGTCCTGCGATATGAACCGATGCCCTTCAAGGACACGCTGGGTTGGTGGGGGCGCGCCGAGGATTGGGTGGATTGGAGTTTTGAACTCAGCCAAGGAGGATCCTTTGAGGTTGAGCTGACTCAAGGTTGCGGACGAGGGTCTGCAGGCAGCCAGGTGGAGTTGCGCATCGGGGATCAAGTGATTCCCTGGACCGTCGAAGAGACCGGGCATTTTCAGAACTTCATTGTCCGCCGACTGGGTCGGGTGACCCTCACGCCCGGACGCCACACGCTGGCGGTGCATCCAACCCGCAAGGTGGGTGGGGCGGTGATGGATTTGCGCCAAATCCGCTTGGTGCCGGCGCGCGGCGAGCCCTTGCCCACAGAGGCGGCCCGAATGGTTCGAGCGGCTTCCCGCATCGTGGTGCTGGGAGACAGTATTACCCACGCGGGCGAATGGGTGGAGTTCTTGGAGGCTGGCTTGCGACAGGTCCAGAGCGACCATCGCCCCGAAATTCTCAACTTGGGATTACCCAGCGAGACGGCCTCGGGCCTGTCGGAGAACGGGCATGCTGGCGGAGCCTTTCCGCGGCCGGACGTCCATGAGCGCTTGGGTCGGGTTCTCAGCCGTTTGAAGCCGGACTTGATTTTGGCCTGCTATGGAATGAACGACGGCATTTATTTCCCTCTCGATGAATCGCGCTTTTCCAAGTTCCGCGATGGGATGCGGCGATTGCATGAGACCGCGGCGCACGAAGGGGTTCGGGTTCTCCACCTGACGCCCCCAGTTTTTGATCCCCAGCCTTTGAAGGGTCGCACGCTGCCGACGGGCCTGACGGCCTATCCGCAGCCCTTCGAGGGATACGACTCAGTTTTAACTGCCTACTCCCAATGGTTGGTGGGTCAGCGAACCAACGGTTGGCAGGTGGTGGATGTGCATGGCCCGATGCGCCAATTTCTGGACACTCGGCGATCCCAAGATCCGGTGTTTACACTATCGGGTGATGGAGTTCATGCCAATCGTCAGGGGCATTGGTTAATGGCTCGTGAAACCCTTCGAATGCTCGGTGCCGCGGGGGCGTGGATGGATGCGATGAACCCGGAAGAGTTGGTGGATCGTTCGCGTGGCTCACGCGATGGGTGGGCTTTAATTCAGCGCCGTCAGCGTTTACTCAAGGATTCGGGGTTGAGCTTCGTTGGTCACCAAAGGCCGGGCATGGCTCCTGGAAAGCCCTGGGAACAGGCACAATCGGAAGCCCGCGAAATTGGGCTCGATCTGAATCGCTAAGAGGCCTGGGACTGTGATTTTGAATGAAACGGCAAAATATTTTAAAACCTCACTTGACCCTTCCCTTTCCGTTGGGCATAACAGTTTCAAAAGGACGGGTCACAAAGAGGGCTCTCCTCCGTCTCAATTATAACCATTATCTGACCATGATTCAGCGCTCGATCATTGCTGCAGCTGCAGCTCTCGCCCTCGCAACGTCGTCGGCGTTCGCCGGAAGCATCTATTCAGCCGAAGGAACTGGCACTGCGTTCTACGGCGTTGGAACCGCCATCGCCAACGGCCACCGCGGCTACGAATTCGGTGACCAGATCACTCTTCCCTCCGAAGGATATTCCTTCACCGGGTTGACCTTCGATTATTACTCCGCCTCGCTCGGTGGTTCGATGAACTTGAACATCTACGCCAACGACGGCGCGTTGATCAGTGGCGTGGCCTCTCCGGGCACCAAGCTCTTGAGCGTCCCGAACATCGGCATTTCCTCCGGTGTCAACACAGCCACCTTCGACTACACTCCCTTCGTGGCCCAGTACGGTGCTCTGAAGCTGCCTAAGAATTTCACAGTGTCGGTGAGCTTCTCGGGTGCCACAGCGGCAGCCGACAAGGGTTTGGTTCTCGCTGGTGCTGAGTCCACCGTCGGCCGGCC
>SXXZ01000005.1 GCA_005789375.1 Verrucomicrobiales bacterium
AGCATATAAGTATGTAAAATAGTACTTACTATTATCTATTTCCTTTAATTTATCAACATTTAATGAATATTTATTTTCAATACAAAAACCCAATATATTCCTGAGTGCGCTCCCCCCGCTGCAACCCCGCGACAAGCTTGACGATCGCTGCCGGCTGATCACCGGCCGGCTCGTACTCGGATTTGAGCTGAAAGAGGCTGTCGGACAAGGCGCAGATAAGGTAACAGCAGTGCCCGGCCGACAAAAGCCCCGGGATGCTAAGCTTCGCGGAATGAGCTGGGTCTTGAAACACCCAACGGCTTGACGTGATCACACATGTGTCTACGGTGATACCATGGTTTTGGAACTGAAACTTCGCAAAGTGGGTAATTCGGTGGGTTTGGTGCTACCGAAAGAGGCGCTGGCTCACCTCAAGGCCGATGAAGGCGACACGCTGGTCTTTTCGGAATCCCCAGATGGAGGCTACAGGGTGACGCCCAACAACGACCCATTCGCCCAGCAGATGGCGATGGCCGAAGGGATCGCCCAACGATACCGCAATGCGCTGCGGGAACTGGCCAAATGAGGGAACCAGTCTGGATTCGGAGGGATGTTGTGATCGCATTCCACGAATGCCTGCTGGCCGAGCACGGTGGTTTGGCAGGCATCCGGGATGAAGGGTTGCTCGATTCCGCATTGGGCAAACCCCGGAACTTGTTCAGGTATAGCAAACCTTCCCTGTTCGACCTCGCGGCGAGCTACAGCTTCGGCTTGACGAAAAATCACCCGTTTTTAGATGGCAACAAGCGGATCGGTTTCGCGGCCGCCATCCTGTTTCTGGAACTCAACGGGTTTCGATTCGCAGCGACTGAAGTGGATGTGGTTCTCCGCACTCTGGCACTGGCGGCCGGGGAGATGACCGAGGGAGATTACGGGGCGTGGTTGAAGGTAAATTCCAAACAGGCCTAACCCACTTATCGATGCAAGGCACTCGAAGGCCCGATTCATGCCCAAGCCCGCAGGAGAACGAATGAATTTTCAGACGCTCTGAACCGTTTGCTTCCCGGGGCGAGCACTTTAAGGTCCACCCACCTCTCCTATGCAGAACGACTCGACCGGAACGGATCTCAATCGCCGCACTTTTTTCAAGGGTGCCTCCATGGCCAGCATGCTGGCGCTGATGGGAGCCGTTCCCATCACCGCTGAAGAAGCCAACAAGGCGGCCGGCGACAAAACATTGCCGCCGCCCAAGGCCGATCCAACCTACAAGGAGAAGCCGTTGGGCCCGCCCGTAAAGTTCGGCATCATCGGACTCGGCCCCCAAGGGCGCGAGATCATCACCCATCTGGGCAAGCTGCCCAACGCGCCGGTGGTGGCCATTTGTGATCATTACAAGTCGACCCTGAAGCGGGCGGCCGACACCGCTCCCACCGCCAAAGGTTACGCCACAGCCGAAGAGCTCTTGGCCGACGCGAACGTCCAGGCCGTGGTCATTGCCACGCCCACGCACCAGCACCGCGACCTGGCCATCGCCGCCATGAAGGCCGGCAAGCACGTGTACCTCGAGGCCCCCATCGCCCACACCATCGACGACGCCCGAGCCATCGCGCAAATCGCAGCTACGCTGCCCGCCAAACAAATTTTTCAGTCGGGCATGCAGTTCCGTGAAAATCCCCAACACCATCATGTGCTGAAGTTCATCCGCACTGGAGCCACCGGAAAGCCGTCGATGAGTCGTGGCCAATGGAACAAAAAGACCAGCTGGCGCAAGGCATCCCCCAACCCCGACCGCGAGAAGGCCCTCAACTGGCGCTTGTACAAGGAAACCTCACTGGGGCTCGTCGGAGAGATCGGCATCCACAGCCTCGACACGGCGGGATGGTACCTGGGCAGCACCCCGGTTTCGGTGACTGGGTTTGGCGGCATTACTCAATGGCAAGACGACCGCGAGGTGGCCGACACGGTCCATGTCGTGGTGGAGTTCGCCAACGGCATCCGCCATTCCTGGAGCGCCACTCTGGCCAACTCGTTCGAAGGCGAGCACGACATCTATTTTGGCGCCTCGGCGGCGGTGCTCATCCGTGACAACCGGGCGTGGATGTTCAAAGAGTCCGACGCCGAACTGCTGGGCTGGGAAGTGTACGCTCGCAAGGAAGACTTCCTGACCGACTCCGGCATCGCCCTCGTGGCCAATGCCACCAAGATCTTGGCCCAGGGCAAAAAGCCGGCCGAAGCGGCGTCGGAGACCGATTCCCCGGTCCGCTACGCGCTGGAAAAATTTGTCGAACACGTCAACGACGGCACCAAGCCCGAGGCCAGTGCCGAGGTGGGCTACCGCGCCGTGGTCATGGCGGCCAAGGCCCAAGAAGCCGTCCTCAAGGGGAGCCGCGTGGAAATCCCCAAGGAATTGCTGAAAGTCTAAAGGCTCTTTCTGCCTGTGTGCCGAGCCGCCGAGACAACGCTCACCGGTCCAATCGAGAGGAGCTTCTGCCGCATTGCACCAAGACGGGCGACCCGTAGCGTATTCGCATGTCCCGCGCTCTTGAAAAGCCGACCGGTTGGAAACGCCTCCTCCGAGGAACTTTGGTGTTGGCCGTGGCCGTCATGGGCGGCCTCGTAGGTCGCTTCGTCTGGGTCACCCAAGACCGCCAGCCGGGTTACTCGGTCGAACTCCATCATCCCCACTCGACTGCCACCACCGAGGCCGGCCCGCTGAAGGTCGGATTCGGCCGGCGCAATCTGAATCCGGACCTTAAGAACCCAGCCGAGCCCGTCTGGATGGCAGGCTTCAGCCAGGGGCGTTCGGCGACGAACATTCACGATGACCTCGAGGCCGTGGGGGTGGTGATCGACAACGGTCAGCGGCGCATAGCCCTCGTGTCCATCGACGCCATCGGGTTCTTCCATGACGACGTGGTTGATGTCCGCAAACGCATCTCCGCTGACCTGAAGGTCGATTACACGATCGTCTGCTCGACCCACAATCATTCTACCCCCGACTTGCTTGGACTCTGGGGACCCGATGCTCTCCATTCCGGAGTGAACCCGCGCTATCGGGAGCAAGTCATCGCCGCCTGCGTCGGGGTGGTCGAGGACGCGGTGCGGTCGCTCAAATCGGCCCGCATGGCGGCCCATGAATTAACTGTATCTCCCGCAGGATTGGTGGCCGATACCCGGAAGCCCGAGGTTTATGATCCGGACGTTCGCGTCCTGCACTTCCTCGATGCAGCCAACGGGCTAACCCTCGGAACCCTGGTCGGCTGGGCCAACCATCCAGAAACTCCCTGGTCGAGCAATCGCGACATCACAGCCGATTTTCCGGGAATCATTCGAGAGTCCTTAGAAAAAGGCATCCGCTACGGAAGCACCCTGCACAAGCCAGGATTGGGCGGTATCCATGTCTATGTGAATGGAGCCGTCGGTGGACTCATGACCACGCACCCATCGGTCACCGTGCACGACCCGTTCCTGAAAACCGATTTCAAGGAGCCCTCGCACGACAAGACTCGGGCCGTGGGCAACCAAATTGCCTCGCGCATCCTCGACCGGATCGCCACCGCCCAGGATCCCGGCGTGGGCACGCTGCCAATGGGCATTGAAGCGCGAACCCTCGACCTCCCACTACGCAACACCGGCTTCATGCTGGCTTCTATGCTGGGCCTGCTTGAGCGGGGACATAGCCGTTGGCTCCACTTCCGGACTGAAGTGGGAATCCTGCGTTTAGGAGAGGTTTCGATGGCCTGCATCCCGGGCGAAGTGTACCCGGAAATCGTCAATGGCGGCATCGTGCGAGCCCCGGGTGGCGACTACGACATCGAACCACTGGAGGTGCCCCCGTTGCGCGAACTCATGCCCGGCCGGGTCAAATTCGTACTAGGTTTGGCCAATGATGAAATCGGCTACATCCTGCCCAAGTCGGAGTGGGACACCGAGCCCCCTCACCTTTTCGGGGCCCAAGGTGCCCCGTATGGCGAGGTGAACTCGGTGGGCCCAGACACCGCTTGGATTCTCCACCAGGCGCTGCGCCGCCAGTGCGAGGCACTGAAGTAGTGCATCGGTCGGCAGGCGGGCCGCTCGCCCTGTGTTACCCAAGACGGTGCTCAAAGTTCCCAGCCATTCGGGCCACACAGTCTTGCGCAGGCACCGCTGGACCCAGTCCATCGCGCATTCGCCCCCCAAGAGCCGCTGCCCGCCCCCGGTAGGGCACGAGTCCCTCGGGCCATCCCCGCCTCGCCGGGTAACCCAGGGAACGGACGGTGAGACACCGTCCCTACCAGACCGGCCCGTCGCACACACGCCTCACCTGAAGTGGGGAATTTTAATTGTCGCCAAAGGGGAATAATTATTGCCGCTGAAGATTCGTTCCCCGAGACACGGCACAACCCAGGCTTGAGGTGGGTGGCTAGGATGGGGTTTACTGACCTATCCCACCCGCCCGCGCCATGTCCTCCACTTCTGAAGCCACCGGTTTTCGCTCCCTGACCTCACAGCAGAAGAAGTCCGGCCTGGCGGCTTGGCTGGGATGGATGTTCGACGGGCTGGACATGCATATTTACACGCTGGTCGCGACCCCGTTCGTGGCTCAGTTATTGGTACTGCCCCGCACCGACAAACAGGTGGGAGAAAAAGGCGCGCTCATTAATGCGGCCTTTCTCATTGGTTGGGCCTTGGGCGGTGCCTTCTTCGGACGCATCGGAGACGTGATGGGCCGCAGCCGAGCCCTCTGCCTGACCATTCTCTGCTACGCCGGCTTCACCGGGCTATCGGCGATCTCTACCGAATGGTGGCATCTCATGGTATTCCGATTCCTCTCGGCCCTGGGCATCGGGGGCGAGTGGGCCGTCGGGGCCTCGCTGCTGTCCGAGACTTGGCCCAAACGCTGGCGACCGTGGATCGCCGCCACTCTTCAGACTGCGGTGAACATCGGTGTGCTACTGGCCTGCTTCTTCGGCTACCTCTTTGAGAACGCGGAGCCTCGCTACATCTTTCTAGTTGGTGTTTTCCCAGCGCTCATCGTGTTGTGGATCCGGCGGGCGGTTCCCGAAACAGAAGAGTGGCATGCCGCACGGGCCGGTTCTGAGAAACCGCCCGGACTGACCGACCTGTTCCGCGGTGCGGCCGCAAAGACCACGTGGATCGTCTTGGCCATTTGCGGCGTGTCACTGACCGCGCATTGGACCTTCATGTTCTGGCAGCAAAAGTACATCCGCGACCTGCCCGAGGTTCGGGACCTTTCGTCTGCGGGTCAAAACCGGGCCGCCGTGATCGCACTCATGGTCCTCATGGCCGGGTCGATCCTGGGCAACTACGCGGCGGCGGCTGTGGCCCGGGCGGTCGGGTATCGCAAAGCGGTGGTTTCTTTTTGCCTCATCTACGGCGTGGTCATGGGGGTGACGTTCCTCGAAGCCCGAGCCCACCTCGCCGTCCTCATCGGATTCTTTTTTATCGGACTGTGCCAGGGAGTGTTCGGGCTCTTCACCATGTGCCTGCCGCCGCTCTTTCCCACGCTGCTCCGGACCACCGGTGCGGGCTTCTGCTACAACATCGGTCGGCTCATCGCGGCAGGCGGTACGGTCTTTTTCGGACTGTTCACCAAAGTGGGCGATGTCCGCCAAGCCTTGCTCTACGCGGCGATCCTGTTCATCCCGGCCGCCGGCCTCGCCTGCTGGCTGCCCGAGCCAAAAGACTAAACTTCTCAGACCGGTAAGCCCCGTGGCGCACTATCGCCACAGCCGAAGCTCTTGCAGCCTGAATCCCGATGGAACCCTCACCATCACCGGTCCGGCAGACTCGCTGCTGTAAGGCGTCCGAGCCTCGAGCGACGGATTCGTCAGCAGAGAGACCATCGAGTACCGCCCCTTGCTCAGTCCCGGGGAGCTGACAGCCCGTTTCTGACGTGTGCCCTTGTATTGAACTCCAGAGCCCGAATTGGTTTTTTACCCTGTCAGTCTCTTCAGAATTGACCGCTTTTGACTCGTCTTTGCGTCTCTGCGCTCCTAGTTTTTTTTGGTTGAACATAACCAATCAATTCGCTCGTGCTGCGATGCTTTGTGTGGTGACAGGTTCCCTGTTGGGCCAATCCATCAACATCGCCAATGACTCTTTCGAGTCCCCTCGGATTCCCGCGGGTTTTCCCGCACTGACGACCGTCGACGGGTGGCAGAAAAATCCAGCCCCGCCTCCCCAATTCGGAATCACTGCCGAGCAGTGGGATCAGATGGCAGGCATCTTCCCCAACCCTCCGGAAGGTCAACCCCGGCATCTCACCAACGCCGATGGCACCCAGGTTTCCTACCTGTTCGCAATACCCGGAGTGGGAATCAATCAGGTCGTGCCTGCCACCTACACACCGGGGATGAGTTACTCGCTACAAGTCGCTGTCCGTGGCGGTGGTGCGCTGACAACGGGTACGCAGCTTCAGATCGGCCTGTTCTACGTCGATGGGGCCAACGCAGTTCCGGTGACAGGCACGGTCATTACCGCGGCCGACGACACCGCGGCCTGGTCGACTTTAAAGGATTATTCGGTGTCTCTCACCGGAGTGAAATCAGGAGATGCTTGGCTGGGGCGCCCGATCGGAGTGTCGTTGACGTCCATCAGCCAGAATGGCGGGCCCGGCATCGCCTATTGGGAATTGGACCGTGTTCGCTTGGCGGCCGTCCCTGAGCCCTCCACATGGGCGCTAGGCGGAGTCGGGGCGATCGCCCTTGGATTGATCACCCGGCGACGACTGCTCAATTGAGCTTAATGGCCTCCCCTTTGAACGCCCCCAAATACTTGAGAAATTCCCGGATCGGCCGGATGGGGGTCATTTTCGCAGGAATTGTTCTGGGGATGCCGATGGTGATGGTGGCGGAGAAGCGGGCTCTCTTAGTCCCCAATGGGTCCTTTGAGAGCCCCACCACCGATTTCGTGAACATCCGAGTGGATGGGTGGCTAAAGACGGCACGTCCAGCCGACTATCCCGAGGCCGGAGGTTTCTTGTGGGATCAACTCGCAGGTGTCTTCCGCAATACCCCACCTGGCAGCCCAGACCATCTTTCGAACATGGATGGGAAACAGGCCCTGTATTTATTTGCGATCCCGGGCGTGGGTTTGCTCAAAGACGCCACCTCCACCGACTCGCCCGACTCCTCCACCAACCCGACTTTTCCCCATCGATTCGAGATCGGCAGTCGCTACACGCTGCGGGTGGGAGTCCTGGGACAGGGCGGTGGCATGCGACCGGGAGTCCCTATAGACATCGACCTGTATTGGAGAGACGAGCTGGGAAAGATCCACTCGGTCAGCACCACGCGTGTGACCAATTCTCAGGCACTTTACCCCGACCGCCAGCAGTTCGTGGATGCAGTCGTGGTCACGCCTTTGGTCCAGCCGACCGATCCCTGGGCCGGCCATCCGATGGGCATTCGATTTCTGTCCCAAGTCGAGGATGCCGAACGCGGGGGATATTGGGATTTGGACAATATCCGACTAGAACAGGAACTTCCCGATCTTGAAGCGCCCCGAATGACGCTCCGAGTCGACCCGACCTCCCAGAGCTGGACGATCTCTTGGCCAGGACGCCGGGGTGAGAGTTATGATTTGATGGAGTCCTCGGATTTGCTGGCCTGGTCTCCGGTGGTCCTGGGGCTCACGGCCAACGACACAACCATTGAACAGACCCTGCCCATCGGCAATTCGGGGCACAATTTCATGCGCGTGTTCGTCCGGCGGCCCTAAGGCGGTGTCTCCCAAATCCAACCGGATCCATTCCATGAAATGAAAGGATGGGAAATCAGCTCATACCGTCGTCCTGCTGCATTCACACTCATAGAGGTTTTGGTGGTGATCGCCATTCTAGCGATCCTCGCAGGCTTGCTACTCCCATCGCTCGGACGAGCGCGAAATGCCGGTAAGAGAGCCGTCTGCATCGGGAATTTGCATCAGGTGGGGCTCGCCATTCATCTGTATGCCCAAGACCATTCGGGTTCGATGCCCTATGGCCCCGCGGCACCGCCTTTCTCTCACCCGTCTGAACTTTATCCATCCACCGGCTCACCAACGAGTCTGCTTTCCCTCCGTGATGGTCGGCCTGTCGGTCTGGGGCTTTTGCTCGCAAAATCCCTGAGTCAAACGCCGGCGGTTCTGTTCTGCCCGGCCTCCGATCAACCGATAGACGCACGGGGTGAATTGGCGAAGGTGGGAACGAATCAAGCCCAGTGCAGTTACTATTACCGCCATGCGGGAGTCACCGGGATGTTCCAAAATCCGCCCGAAACACCGCCCTCCGTGCGTCTCGATTCACCAGGTAACAATCGAGAGGGTGTCCCCATCCGGGCGTTGGTCACGGATACTCAGTTTGTCTGCTCAGACGATGTCGCCGTCTTCAACGTGCGAACCCGGACCCACCATGAGCAGAAGTCCAGCAGCGTCCTTTGGGTGGATGGTCACACGACCCATGTAGCCAATACCGACCGGCGCTACACGGTGGATCTTCGACAAAACACCGACTTGTATGACGCCTTAAACCGAATCCTCTGGGTTTTTGAACGGGCAGACCGGGAAGAGTGATGCCCCAATTCCAGCCCTTCATCGCACTGAGGGCCCAATTCTGATGCCAGGGGGCCTCAGCCACGGGCTCAGAGCTGCGAGTCAGGGTGCTTGTGGTCCAACTGCTTCGGTCGGCGATCGACGGTGTCGGCCGGAATCTTGTCTGTGAATTGACCGGTGTCGCCCAATTCAGCCTGGAGCTTGACGATCCGGGCCTTGAGATCGGCCATCACCGCCTTTGAGCCAGGATCACTGGCGAGGTTCTTCATTTCATTCGGATCACCAACGAGGTCAAAGAGTTCCCATTGGTCGATTTTCCAGTAGTGGATGAGTTTGTGGGTCGCGGTGCGAACGCCATAGTGGGCCCGGGTGTTGTGATGGCCCGGGTCGTGGTAGTAGCGGTAATACACCTCCTGCCGCCACCCGACCGGAGACCGGCCGCTAAACAAAGGCTGCAAACTCCGACCATTCATGTCCGCCGGAATCTGAGCCCCCGCCAAGTCTAGGAACGTCGGAGCAAAATCACAGTTGACTGCCAGGGACTCACTGACAGTTCCGGGGCGGATGTGGCCAGGCCATCGCATGAGGAAGGGCATGCGAAAGGAGGGCTCATACATGAAGCGCTTGTCGTACATCCCATGGTCACCGAGGAAGAACCCCTGGTCGCTGGTGTAAATGACCACCGTGTTGTCCTTGAGGCCGTTGGCATCAATCCAGTCGAGCAGTTGACCCACGCTGTCATCCACGCTTTGAACGCAGCCCAGATAGTCCTGCAAGTAGCGGTTGTACTTCCAACGATCGAGGTCGTCGCCTCGCAAGACGCGCTCCTGGCCGTTCTCGCGGACGGTCACTTCTTTGGGCACCTGCCCCATCCACCGTTGCCGCTCCTGCCCGACCAGACCTTCGGGCGGAACCATCTTGAGGTCGTGCCGCGTCAGGTTCTTGAACACCGACTGGTGGTTCTGCTTGAGGCCATCGGCTCGACCCTCGTAGGTGTCGCGAAAGGTCGGAGGCTCGGGAAACTCTCGGCCGGCAAACTCACGGCGGTACTTCTCAGAGGGCGTCCACTCGCGGTGCGGGGCCTTATGATGGCACATCAAGAAGAAGGGCTTGTCCTTGGGCCGGTTCTTCAGCAGTCCCACGGTCAACTCCGTGATGATCTCCGTGACGTAACCCTTGTAGACGCGGTGACCAGTCCGGTCATAGAAGATCGGATCGTTGTAGCGCCCCTGCCCCGGGAGGATGTTCCAGTCATCGAAACCTTGAGGGTCTGACCCCAGATGCCACTTGCCCAACATCGCGGTGTAATACCCGGCTTGCTGCATCCGGTGGGCCACCGTTGTCTTCGTCGGATCAATGTCATTGAACACCGGCACTCCGTTGCGGTGGCTGTACTGCCCGGTCAAGAGGGTTGCGCGGCTCGGCGTGCAAATTGAGTTGCCGGCAAAACAACGGTCCAGTCGCAAACCCTGGGCAGCCAGTCGGTCGAGATTCGGAGTCCGATTGATCCGGCTGCCATACGCACTGATGGCGTGGGCCGCGTGGTCATCGGTCATGATGAACAGGATGTTGGGGCGATCAGCAGCCAGAATCACCGTGGCCGACACGAAAGCCGACACGACGGCCGACGCAAAGACGGTCCAAATCACGGCGGGGAATCTCATGGGCGAAGACTGCCACACGGAACCCTGCCGAGGAAAGTCAGTCCTTGGTCGATCCTAGGTCGACGGTCCTTGAGCGCTGCCCGTCACTCGTCCGAGCCAGGAATCAAACCACCCCGGGCAATCCTAGTCGCTGAGCCACCTCGCCCGACAAGACCTCATAGGCCGCAGCGCCCGCGCTGTAGGGATCGTACGCCATAATGGGCTTGCCGTGGCTGGGGGCCTCGGCCAATCGGGTGGTCCGGGGAATGACCGTTTCGAAGACTTTCTCACCAAAGTGCTGCCGAACCTCGGCAACCACGCTCTGCGCCAGTCGGGTCCGGGAGTCGAACATCGTCATTACCACACCCAAGATCTCTAAACCCGGATTGATGCCATTCTCGCGCACCTGATTAATCACGCGAGTCAGCATGGCAATGCCCTCCAACGCATAATACTCACATTGCAACGGCACGACCA
>SXXZ01000253.1 GCA_005789375.1 Verrucomicrobiales bacterium
TTCCACACCTTCAACGCCCTCCACGATTGCCATAAGCAAATCGTCCTGACCTGCGATCGGCCTGCCAATGAGATCCAGGGGCTGGAGCAACGGCTAATTTCTCGCTTCGAGTGGGGAATGACGGCCGACCTGAAGGCGCCGGATGTCGAGACTCGGCTAGCGATTCTCAACAAGAAGGCGGCCGCTCTCAGCGTCCGGTTGCCCGATCAGATCATCACGTTCCTGGCCAACCGTATTCGGACCAATGTCCGCCGTTTAGAGGGGGCTCTGGTCCGAGTGGCCGCCTATGCCCAGCTTTCCGGCAAAGCCCTCGACCTCGAAACGGTCGAGACGTTGCTGCGGGAAATCCTTCAGGAGGAGGGCAAGGTCGCTATCTCCGTGAGCGAGATCCAGAAGCGGGTGGCCGACTACTTTGACATCCGCCTGGCCGACATGACCAGCAAGCGGCGGCCGGAGAACATCGCCTTCCCCCGGCAAATCGCCATGTACCTGACCCGCCAGCTTACCGAGCATTCGCTCAGTGCGATTGGTGAATCTTTCGGAGGACGCGACCACGGCACCGTGCTGCATGCCTGCCGGCAGGTGCGAGACCGCATGGAGGTCGAGGCTAAGGTTCGCCAGGACGTGGGTTACCTCGAGAAACAGCTCACCCGCTGAGTTGGGTTCCTGCTCATGGGGCAGGAATTGGGCAGGAATGGGGTTCTGGTTTGAATTCAGGCTAAATCGGGAATAAACGTTTGAGCAGGATTCCGGAGCATGGCCATCCGGAGTTCTTGTCCGGAGTTCTCAGCTGGAAACCCGGATGGGAAGTCGCAATGATCGCGGCGTGTCTCCCCGCGGTTTCCATTGCATCTTGCTGCTACTGACTGGTCTTCTGGCCAACCCGGTCGTTCTGGGGGATGCCTCGGTGGGCTTCGAATTGCTGAAGGCCGACCTGACTGGACTGGTGTTCACTAATTCGGTGCCGGCTTCGCGTTATCTAACCAATCAAATTCCGCTCAACGGTTCCGGGGTGGCTTTGGGTGATGTGGACGGAGATGGTCGAACTGATATTTTTCTGGCGGCTTATTCGGGTGGAAGTGCGTTGTTCCGTAACCTAGGGCAGATGAAATTCGCGCCCATCACCGAAGCGGCTTTTGGAATAACCGCACTTTCATCGCTCGATGGAACAGGTGTCGTCCTGGCAGATATTGATGGGGATGGGGATCTGGATCTTTTACTCAATACTCTGGCACAGGGAACTCGGATTTATCACAACGATGGCAAAGGCCGTTTCACACCGGGTGTTGTCATTAATCCCAACCGAGCTGGATCGAGTCTTTCATTGGCGGATGCCGATGGAGACGGGGATTTGGATTTGTACGTCGCCAACTACCGCACGGTGACGGTGCGCGATGATCCCAAGGCCAAATATTCCCTTCGCGAAGAGAACGGGCGACAGCGGATCGTGGCCTACAATGGCCGTTCCACCGATGAACCCGATTTGGTGGGGAGGTTCACCATGACTCCGGTGGGTCCCAGGGAAAATGGCGAGGTGGATGCCTTGTATCTTAATGATGGCAAAGGGAGGTTCACGGAAGTGCCATGGACGCGCGGAGCTTTCTTGAACGCCGCGGGGCGTCCGCTCGATTCGGCGCCGCAAGATTGGGGGTTGAGCGTCCTGTTCCGGGATCTCACTGGCGATGGGCGCCCAGACTTGTACGTTTGCAATGATTTTCAATCGGAAGACCGATTCTGGGTCAATGAAACGGCTCCGGGTGGCCCCTTGCGATTTCAGGCTGCGCCCCAATTGGCCTTGCGGCACACCAGCGCCTTCTCGATGGGGGTGGACGCCGCCGACATCGATCGGGACGGCGTCGATGACTTTGTGGTTCTGGACATGCTCAGTCGCGATCATCAGCGGCGCAATGTGCAGATGGACGGGGTGCCGCCCGGGTTCTACCAGCCCGGCATCTGGGACGATCGGCCCCAGTTCTCCCACAACACCCTGTTTCTCGGGCGTGGGGATGGGACCTTCGCTGAGATCGGGCGTTTGGCCGGGATCAGTGCCAGCGATTGGTCGTGGACGCCGCTATTTCTGGATGTCGATTTGGACGGGTATGAGGATCTCCTCATCTCCAACGGCAACGAGATGGACATGTTCGATGTGGATGTCGGGGCCCGCGCCGAGGCGATGAAATCGAGCCGGAAAATGGGTTTCCTCGAAACTCTGAACATGCGTCGGATGTTTGCCCGGCTCGATACTCCCAATGCCGCCTTCCGTAATCGCGGAGATTTGACCTTCGAAGAGGTGACGCAGGCTTGGGGGTTCGATGCGCCCGGGGTCGAACAAGGCATGGCCGCGGCCGATTTGGATGGCGATGGAGATTTGGACCTCGTGCTCAACGCCTTGAATGAGCCGCCGAAGCTCTACCGGAACAAGGCTACAGCCTCCCGGATCGCCGTACGATTGCGTGGTGGTGCCGGCAATTCTCGGGGCATCGGGGCCAAGATCCGGGTGATGGCAAAAGGGCTCCCGATGCAGTCCCAGGAGATGATGTCTGGCGGTCGCTACTTGTCGGGGGATGACGCGATGCGGTGCTTTGCTTTGGGCACAGCGACAACGGCGGACATCGAGGTGACTTGGCGCAGTGGACGAGTGACCCGACGTACCGGTGCCGGCCCGGGCGTTGCGGAGATTGCAGAACTGGAGACGATTGCAGTCATGGCGCCACCGCCGGTACTGCCGCTCTTCGAGTCGATTTCGGATCGCTTGGCGCATGTCCACACCGATACCCCATTTGATGAATTTGGACGGCAACCGTTGAAGCCCTTCGACCTCAGCCAGACCGGACCGGGTCTCACCTGGGCCGACCTCAACGGGGATGGATGGGACGACCTGCTAATTTCTACGGGGCAGGGTGGAACCCTTGGAGTGTTCACCAATGACGCGCGGGGCGGATTCTCAGCCTTTTCCAATCCGGCATTGCTCAAGCCCGCGCCGCGTGATTTGACCACCGTCATGGTGCTGCGAGGGGTAATCCTTTCGGGCATTAGCAATGGTGAGGATGGAGTCACCAATGGTGGAGCGATCCGGATCGTGGACCTGACGTCCGGGGTGAGCGGTGAAATCCTGAGCGGCCGCGCTTGCCCGGTGGGTTCCATGGCGGCGGCCGATGTGGATGGGGATGGAGAGTTGGAGATTTTCGTTGGGGTTCGGGAAGTGCCGGGTCGTTATCCTGAGCCGGCGACGTCGTTTTTGGTGAAGAACCGCAGTGGGCGTTTGGGGATTCAGACGGCCTTCGAAAAACTGGGTTTGGTTAACGGCGTGGTTTTCACGGACTTGGATGACGATGCACGGCCCGATTTGGCGGTGAGCACGGCTTGGGGGCCGGTTCGCTTGTTCCGCAATCGAGGTGGAGCTCTGGAGGCTTGGGATCCGCCACTGCATGGCTCCGGATTGCCGGCCGGTGTGGAGCGTCTCTCCCAGTGGACGGGCCTCTGGCTGGGGATCACCGCCGGTGATTTCGATGGTGACGGACGCATGGATCTGGCAGCGGGGAACTGGGGGCGCAACCACTTCTTGGGAGCCGATGCCCGCCGGCGACCGTTACGGATCCGTTCCGGAGACCTGCTTGACGATGGAATTTGGGATATTCTGGAAAGCTACGTGGGACCCGATGGACGGGATTGGCCTGTCCGCAAACGGCCCGCACTGGTGCCGTTTATCCCGGATGCGGCGAAGCGCTTTCCGGATTCGGGGACCTTCGGGAAGTCTTCCATGGAGGATCTTTTTGGTTCGCTTCTGGGTCCAATGCCGAGCGTGTCAGCGCTCAATCTGGATTCGGGGGTGTTCTTAAATCGGGGAGATCATCTGGAATGGCGCCCCTTGCCGCCGAGGGCTCAGTTGGCGCCGGCCTATGGGTTGGCGGTGTCCGACCTAGATGGCGACGGGACTGAGGACGTATTCCTTTCGCAAAACCACTTCGGTGTGCATTCGGATGATGCTCGCTATGACGGAGGGCGGGGATTGCTCATGAGCGGATCGGGTCGCGGAGACTTCCGGGCTGACGAACACTCGGGCATCGTGGCCTGGGGCGAACAACGCGGAGTGGCCTTGGCGGATCTGGATGCCGATGGGCGCACCGATCTGGCTCTGAGCCAGAACAGCGGACCAACGCTGCTCTTCCGCAACCGCACCGCGCGCCCAGGTCTTCGGGTTCGGCTGAAGGGGCCGACTGGGAATCCGACCGGAATCGGCGCCTCCCTTCGCTGGTGGACCGGCGGCAAGGCAGGTCCGCGCCGTGAAATTCGCATGGGTGGAGGTTACTGCAGCGTGGACAGCCCGGTGACGGTTCTCGCATCGGATCGGGCGGCCGGTGAGGTCGAGGTGCGTTGGCCGGGTGGCGCTGTGCAACGCGTGCCGGTCGCTGCCGGGGTGGCCGAGATCACCTTGACGCCATGATGAATCCTCAACCCTCTAGGATGTTAGCGAACCTGCTGAGGTTCTTCGCTGTGCTGATGGTGTCCTTTGCTTTGGTTCCGGGATTGCGAGCGGCCCAGACGGGGCTTCGGATCCAGGCCTTGCCCTCGATCCCTCGGTCCTCACCTGGGCTCACTCGATTGTCGGCCCCGGGGTTGGGCATCGAATTCACTAATCGCCTGTCCGAAGAACGGGCGGTCACCAACCGCAATCTGGTCTCCGGCTCCGGAGTGGCGCTGGCCGATGTGGATGGCGATGGCCGTCTCGATGTCTTCCTCTGCGGTCTGGATTCCCTGAATGCGATGTACCGCAATCTCGGGGACTGGCGTTTCACCAACGTGACGGCCCGCGCCTTGCCTGGGGTGAGTTGGCTCAACCCGTCTTCGGGATCCAACGATTCGACCGGAGCGGCCTTTGCCGATGTGGATGGCGACGGGGATCCGGACTTGCTGGTCAATCAGTTGGGCGGCGGCACCCGACTCTGGCTCAATGACGGCAAGGGCCATTTTGAGGAAGCCACCGATGCGGCTGGGTTGCGCTCGCGCAGTGGTGCCACCTCGATGGCCTTGGCTGACGTGGATGGCGATGGGGATTTGGATCTCTACGTGTCGAACTTCCGCCCGACCACCGTGCTCGATCAACCCAACACCCGATACCAACTCCGGCAAACTGAAACCGGCACGGTGATAGTGGCGGTCAATGGGCGCCCGGTAACCGCATTGGATCTCACCAATCGCTTTGAGATTCGCGCCGGTGGAGAGGTGGTTGAAATGGGGGAGGAAGACGTACTTTTCCTCAATAACGGGCGAGGCCGTTTTATTCCGGTCTCTTGGATCGGGGGAGGCTTTTTGGACGCCTCGGGCAAAGCTCTGACAGCGCCACCCCGGGATTGGGGGCTGGCCGTTCGCTTCCAAGACATGAACGGGGATGGAAAGCCCGACTTGTATGTCTGCAACGACTTGCACACCCCGGATCGGATTTGGATGAATGAGACCGGACCTGATCACGCCCTGCGCTTCCGGGAACTGGCGTCTTGGGCACTGCGGAGCAATCCGACCTTCTCCATGGGAGTCGATTTCGGGGACTTGGACCGCGACGGGCAGGTCGATTTCTTCGCCGTCGATATGTTCAGCCGTAATCGGGCCTGGCGTCACACCCAGACGGCAGGCATGGCCCCCGTGTTGCGCCTGCCCGGCCGATCTGCCGATCGGGCCCAGGTCCAGCGGAATGTCCTGCAGCTCAATCGGGGGGACGGCACTTGGGCGGACGTCGCCTGGCAGTCGGGTGTCGAGGCCAGTGAATGGTCGTGGGGTCCGGTGATTCTGGATGTGGATCTCGATGGATACGAGGACCTGCTAGTTCCCAATGGCCAGTGGCGCGATTTCCAAGATGGGGACGGTGCGCGGCGCATTGCCGAGGCCCAGCGGCGTGGGGCCCTAAAGTCCCCAGCGGAGATCACCGAGATGGTTAAATCTTTCCCCAAGCTATCGACTCCCAACGTAGCCTTTCGAAACCGCGGCGATGCCACCTTCGCGGACGTCTCCCTGGCCTGGGGCTTCACTGTGGATTCCATTTCGCAGGGTGCGGCTATCGGGGATCTCGACGGGGACGGGGACCTGGACGTTGTGATGAACGACCTCATGGATGCGCCGGCCTTTTACCGGAATAACGCGAGCGCTCCGCGGATCCTTATCCGCCTCAAAGGCAAGCCCCCCAACACTCGAGGCATTGGTGCTTCGGTGACCCTTCGTGCGAGCGGATTGCCAGACCAGACTCAGGAGATCATCGCTGGCGGGCGGTACTTGAGCGGGGATGAGCCGGCGCGTTCCTTTGCCACGGGTCAGGCTGCTTCCGCAGGCCTTCGTGTTCGCTGGCCCTCGGGACGAGTCTCAGAATGGCAGGAAGTTCCGGTCGGTTCTGCGGTCGAGGTTTCGGAGGAAGAGTCACCGGGAGTCGAGGCGGTTCCTTCCGTGAAGCCGCCCGCCCCGTGGTTTGAAGACCAGACCGCACGCCTCGCTCACCGTCACGAGGATGAGCCCTTTGATGATTTCGGCCGTCAGCCGGCCCTGCCGCATCGACTGTCGCAACTGGGACCGAGCCTGAGCTGGACCGACCTCAATGGAGATGGGCGTCCGGACCTGGTCATCGGAGCCGGACGCGGTGGCAAGCTCGGCGTCCGCATCCAGGATGGAAAAGGCGGATTCGAGGCACGAGAGACTCCGCCGTTCCATAAGACAACCGGCCGAGACATCACCTCGATTCTTCCCATTAATGGAGTCCTGTTGGCGGGGATCTCTAATTATGAGGACGGTCTGACCAATGGCGGAGCCCTGCGCATGTATGACATAGCCGGGGGGCGCAGCGGTGAAATTTTGGTGGGCACGACCTTTTGCGTCGGGCCTTTGGCTGCCGCCGATGTGGATGGGGATGGATCGTTGGAGGTGTTTGTGGGTGGTCGATCCGTGGCCGGTCGTTATCCGGAGGCGGCTCCCTCGTTATTGTTGCGCAATCAAGGAGGGCGCCTGATGCCGGTGGCACGTTGGGACAATCTCGGTCTGGTGACGGCCGCCTGTTTCACCGACCTCGATGGCGATGGTTGGCCCGACCTAGTGGTCGCCCGTGAATGGGCTCCACCTCAATTTTTCCGGAATGACTCCGGTCGACTGACCGAATGGACTCCGACCCTGGAAGCCGCGTCCGGCCGGCTTTCCGGACTTTGGAATGCTGTGGTGGCCGGCGACTTCGATGAAGACGGGCGGATGGACCTGGTCCTGGGGAACTGGGGGCGCAACACCCGCGGGAGCGCGACGACGACAACGGCGGCGGCCCCACGGCGATTGTGGTATGGCGACTTCGGTTCCGGCCAAGGCCTAGACTTGGCCGAGAGTTGGTATGATCCAGTGCTCAAGGCCGACCGCCCGGAACGTGAGATGGGATTGTGGGCAGCCCTTTTTCCGAGCATGCGGGAGCGGGTGGATTCGTTGTCTGCATTTTCCAAGGCCACCCTGCCGATGCTTTTGGGTGATGCGTTGCCGGGGGCCCGATCGGTCTCGGTAGATACTCTCGACTCGGTGCTGCTGCTCAATCGGGGAGGGCACTTTGTCGTGAAATCGTTGCCGGCGGCCGCCCAGCGTGCCCCGGTGACCTCCCTTTGCGTGGCGGACTTCGACGGGGACGGACACGACGACCTATTCCTTTCCCAGAATTTGTCCACGGCCCATCCCTTTGCCGAGCGCTACGACGCAGGGCGGGGGTTGTGGTTGAGGGGCGATGGTCGGGGTGGATTTGTCCCGGAAGAAAACTCTGGTGTCCGCGTTCAGGGGGATGGTCGAGGGGCTGCGGTTTGCGATTACGATGCGGATGGTCGAGTGGATTTGGCGGTGGGGCAGAACGGCGCCGAGACGACGCTCTGGCGCAATGTGTTGGCGCGTCCGGGTCTGCGGATTCGCCTTTCCGGCGGCGGGGGCAATCCAACGGCTGTGGGGGCCCGGGTCCGATGGAGATCGACCTCGGGCTTCGGGCCGTGGCGGGAGATTCACCTGGGTTCTGGCGATGGGTCCTGCGATGACCCGGTGACAATCTTGGGTGTCGGAGATCAGAAGGTCGAAGCGGTGGAGATTCGTTGGCCCGGAGGCGGAGGGGTTTCGGTGCCGGTGATGGCGGGACAGCGCGAGGTCTTGGCCAGCCAGTCCGCCCGATTTGAGCACTGAATGAGCAGGCGGGTTGGATGCCCTTTTTTGATGGTATGACGGTTGCCTTTGCCGGAGGAGAGGCTTCAATACAAACGACTCCTCTTTCCCGTGATCCACAGCATCCCAAGACGACTCGGATTCTGGCTCGCAGCCCTTTGGGCTTCGGTGCTGTTGCTGTCTGCTGCAGCCACCTCGTCGGGCTCGGGGGATCCGCTGGGACGGAGCGCGGTGGTTTTGCTGCGCGATGAATGTTTTTCCTGCCACGGCGAAACCAAGCAGAAGGCTGGGCTTTCGTTACTGACCCGCGAGCAGGTGCTCAAGGGCAGCGAGGAGGGGCCAGTGGTGATCGAGGGACGGCCGAAGGATAGCCGACTACTAGAGGTAGTCCTTCTGGGAGCCGATCCGCACATGCCGCCCCGGAAGCAATTGGCTCCCGGACAAATCCAAACCCTCCGCGACTGGATTCGCCGCGGGCTGCCTTGGGATGCCCGTGTCCTGAGTGACGAGCCTGCTTCGAGGCCGGTGTCGCTGGAGTTGGCCGCCCCCTCCTTCCGACCGGTGGCCGCCTTGGCCCTCGACCCGGCGGGACATCGATTGGCGGTGGCGCGCAGGGGTGGGATCGATATTCATGACTTGCAGAAGCCGGGGTTTCCTCGAGTGGCGCGGTCGGTCGGCTCCGTGGATCCGGTGGAATCGCTGGCCTGGAGCCGAGATGGCCGCCAGTTGGCCTCGGGATCCTTTCGACGGGTGCGGTTCTGGAACCCGGAGACCCTCACGGTCGAGCGGGAAATCGTGAATGGCCTTTCGGGGCGGGTGATGAGTGTGGAGTTTTCTGCCGATGGGTCGCAGTTGGCCCTCGGTGACGGAGGGGGCGGTCTTCCGGGTTATCTGCGGTTGGTGAGCGTGGCGGACGGTCGGATTCAGCGCTCCTGGAAGGCTCACGCCGACTCCATCTTTGATCTGGAGTTCAGCCGGGATGGCTCCCGATTGCTTTCGGCCGGCGGTGACGCGCTCATCAAGGTTTGGGATACGGCCAAGGCGACACCGATCGCCGTGCTGGAAGGTCATACTTCTCAGGTGATGGCCGCTGCTTTTAACACCAACGCCACCCAGGTGGTCAGCGGTGGGACCGACCGGCAGCTCAAGGTTTGGGATATCGCTACCCGCGAGAAGATTGTCACGCTGGGCGATTCCATGGCGGCGATCACTGCCGTGGCTTGGCCGGGCGATAGCGCCTCGGTTTGGGCTGCCACCGATCGAGGGACCATTGATCGATATTCTCAGCTCAAGTCCCACACGGGCGAACAAAGTTCGGCCACCGCGGAGCATCGACGGGTGGCGCAATTGCTGCCGGTGGTGTTCAGCATGGCGGTCACGCCAGATGGTCAGAGGGTCGCTGCCGGTGACTTGGACGGGTTGGTCCGGATTTGGGATGCGCAAGGCAAGGTCTTGGGAGAGGTGAGCATGGCCTTGGAGTCGACGACCCCGACGACCCCGCAGACAGTGGCCACGAAAGTGCCGCCGCCAAGCTTTGTGCGCGATGTGTTGCCCGCACTCAATCAGGCCGGATGCGCCTCAGGCGGTTGCCATTCCAAGCCAGAAGGTCAGAGCGGCTTCAAACTGTCCGTTTTTTCCTACGACCCCCTCAGCGACTATGCCGAAATTGTCCGGGATGCCCGCAGCCGGCGGGTGTTTCCGGCAGCCCCGGAAGAGAGCTTGATCCTCCTCAAGGCCCTGACACGGGTGCCGCACGAGGGCGGGCAGCGTTTTCAGCCGGGATCCCCGACCCACCAATTGCTAACCCGCTGGATTCGCGCAGGCATGCCCTATGCGTTGACCAATGAGCCCGTGTTGCAGTCGGTTGCGGTGTTTCCGGCCGAGGGGCGGTATCGCAAGAGCGGACAGCAGCGACTGAAGGTCGAAGCGCGTTATTCTGATGGGAGCGTCCGCGATGTCACGCGTCTGGCCGCCTACGATTCGAGCGACAAGGAGTTGGCCCGCGTGGATGAGACGGGTCGGGTTTCCATCGGCAAGCTGACGGGGCAGGGTGTGGTGGTGGCTCGCTACATGGGGTTGGTGGCTGCCTCTTCACTCATGGTGCCGGCCGACAAGGTGCTCAAACCCAAGGTCTATGCGGCCATTCCCACCAATAATTTCATCGATGGACTGGCTCTGGCGCAGTTCCAGCGTTTGGGGCTGTTGCCTTCCGATCTCTGTACCGATGCGGAATTTCTCCGGCGGGCCAAGCTGGACGCCGTTGGTCTCCTACCCACGCCGGAAGAGGTGCGTGCATTCTTGGCTGATCCTTCGCCGGACAAGCGCCAGCGGTTCATTGATACGATTCTGGAGCATCCGGCCTATGCCGATTACTGGGCCAACCAGTGGGCCGACCTCTTGCGGCCGAATCCCGATCGAGTGGGCGTGAAGAGCGTGTTCCTGCTCGATCAGTGGTTGCGCGAAGCGTTCCGAGCCAATCGGCCTTATGATCAGTTTGTTCGAGATATCCTGATGGCCGAAGGGTCGAACCATCGGGCAGGTCCGGCCGTGGTTTACCGCGACCGTCGGGATCCGCCGGAACTGACCACACAGTTCAGCCAGTTGTTCTTGGGCACCCGACTGGAGTGCGCCAAGTGTCACCACCATCCGAATGAAAAATGGAGTCAGGATGATTTCTACCAACTGGCCGCTTACTTCGGTCCGGTGAAGCAGAAGGGGGCGGGTTTGTCCCCGCCAATTTCGGCAGGATCTGAGACCTTTTATTTTGCGCCGGGAGGCGAGGTGAAGCACCCGGTGAGCGGAGTGGCAATGACCCCACGACCACCGGAGGGACCTGAACTCCCGAAGTCCGAATCTCGGGATCCACGGCGTCATTTGGCCGATTGGCTGACGGCTCCGGAGAACCCCTTCTTTGCCAAGGCGGCGGTGAACCGAGTGTGGGGACGTTTTTTTGGACGGGGTCTGGTTCATCCGGTGGATGATTTCCGCAGTTCCAACCCGTGTGTGAACCCGGCGTTGCTGGAGGCGTTGGCCGCAGATTTCGCCTCGCATGGCTACGACCTAAAACACCTGCTGCGGACCGTGATGGCCTCGCGGACCTACCAACTGAGTTCGGTGCCCAACGCCACCAACCTGGGCGACACTCGGCAGTTTTCCCGTTCCTACCGCCGTCGACTTCCCGCCGAGGTGCTGGTGGATGCGGTGACCGACGCCACCGGGGTGCCGGAGACCTTTTCCGCGGTGCCTCCCGGCGGACGGGCCATGCAGACTTGGAGTTACAAGATCGCGTCGCATTTCTTGGACGCCTTTGGACGCCCCAATTCCAGCAGTGATTGTCCGTGTGAGCGCGATGCCCAATTGAGCGTCGTTCAAAGCCTGCACTTGATGAATTCGAAGATCTTGCAGTCCAAACTGGCTGATCCCAAGGGGCGGGTCCGCCAACTGGCGGCTAGTGATCGTAGCGAAGCCGAAGTGGTGAGCGAGGTGTACTTGCTTCTGCTCAACCGTCTGCCTTCGGAGTCGGAGCGTCAGTCGGCGCTGCGTGCGTTCACCCTGCCGAGCGCCACCCGACAAACCGCGGTGGAGGATGTCTTCTGGGCGCTGCTCAACTCCCCTGAATTTGTGCTGAACCATTGAAATGAAA
>SXXZ01000254.1 GCA_005789375.1 Verrucomicrobiales bacterium
GACTGGGGTGCCTTCGATACTTCCATGTGCAAAAAAATAGGAGGCTAGAATGGATGTTCCAGCCTCCTTCGCCAGAGTTGGAAATTCTTAGTAGTTGAAATTCACGCCGAGGAACACCCGGTTACGCGAGAACTCGCGGAGATCGTTCTCCAGATCGGAATTAACTTGATCGTATGCGTAGGACACACGGGTCGAGATGTGCTGGGTGATGCTGTAGGAGAGAGTCACATCGCCAGAAGCGTAACTGTCACCCTGACCATCGATTTTCGATCCACCACCGATGAAGGTGCCCATCTGGTAGAGACCATTGATCGATCCCACCAACTTCGGGGTGAAGCTGTGCGACAGACCGATACGAGCAGAGGTGGCGCTGCTGCCGCGAATCGGGTCAGCTTTTTCTCCACCGCCGAGCGTTGTCAACACATTGACATCGGTCGCGGTCAACTGATGACGCACTCCCAAAGTCAAAGACGAACCCGGGAGGAAACCGTAGTTCAACTGTCCATCAATGTAGGGCGAGACGCCGTCGCGGCTCTTGACGTCCGTGCTGTCAGCGAAATCATTGACTTGAACACCACCGCGGAGGGATCCGGTCAGGTTCGCCGCGAAGTCGTGATCGAGGGTCGCGGCAATGAAGTGCGAGTTGACGTCACGAGCGAATCCGACGTTGCTGCCAGGTCCATCATAGTCGGTGATACCGTACTGATAGAACACACCCACGTTGGACTTCGGAGCCACCTGGTACCGAACGTTGACCGACGGGAGGTACTCGACGCGGTCGAGAGACTGAGCGAACAAAATGTTATCGAAACGGAACAGGTTGTTCCGGAAGCCGGTGACCGCGCTCCAGTTCTCAGCGAGCTGAGAGGTGAAGTCGAAGCCCGCGATATTGCGGAAGTTGGTTCCCTCGGCACGAATGACACCGGAGACGCCAGCGCCAGTACCCAGCTGCTGGGGCTCTTGGGCCTGAGCAAAACTATCGAAGACGTCGAGCTTGAAACGGCTGTTGAAATGGTGGCTCAGGTTCGCGTCCACCACGTGGTTGTGGTCGACAGCCTTCGCGCGGTTTTCGAAATAGCGCAGCAAGTAGTCGTAGCGCAGTCCCAACGTGGTCTGACCGTCATTGATCGGCAGATTCAGGCTGAAGCCCGGGGTCAGCTCGAAACCAAAGCTACTTACCTTGGTCAGGTCGCTGCGGGTGTAGACGTTGTCGTTGTAGAAACCAGAAACGCCAGCCCGAACGGACCAAGGCTTGGCCCCGCCTTCAGAGGCTTGGAGGGCCGTGGTGACCGCGAGGCTCGCAGCGCCGATAGTAAGGGCGCTCATGCTAGGAATGAAGTTTTTCATGCGAAATCCGTTTTTAGACGGCTCTGACGTCGTTGGAACGCGGAGCTTGATTGCATTTGGAGTTTTCGAGGTTAGGCGCTGAGTGTCAACCTGATTTCCCGGTTTTTCCGAAAACATTCGACCCACGAATCGAACACCTTGGGCAACTCATCGACCGGGCTTTGACTGGAATGCAGGGAAATCGCGAGTCAACTGATCCCGATCGGCTACCTGTCCCCACGAGGTGAGCGAGAAAACCTCTACCGGTGCTCCCTCACCCAATCCGAGAGACAGCCGCTGATTGCCGAACCGCTGGCGGAGACTTGCTTCCCATTGATCGAGTGTTTCCACCGGAGCGATTCCATGCCGACCCACCCAGGGCAACCACTCCCGGATCTGACTTTGGTGACACCAAGACTGGCGGGCGATTTGATCGAAGGTCTCAGAAACATCGACCACGAGGTCGGGAACCGATTGGGGGCCGTCGCCAATGTAGCTATCCCAGGTGTTGAGAATTACCGGGGTTCGGATCCAACGCGCCTCGGCCTTGCCCTCTTCAGGATAGTCGTCCACGAAGGCATGAGGGACATTGATCATGTAAGCCACCCGGCGGACGGCGTCGGCTACTGTGATGTGATCGGGATGAACTCCCGCTCGAGTATCGGCCGGAAGCGGCGGGCAAAACAGATAATCGGGTTCGAAGTCACGGATACTCTTCCAAAGAGCAGCCAAGAGATCATTGCTAGGAAGTCGGGCTTCTCCGAAAGGACTGCCATCCGGCCGGGCGAGGCGTTCGAACTCGTACCCACCGATCGCGGCCGCGGCTGCCTGCTCTTCCAACCGGATGCGAGCCGTTTCTTGCGGGGTTCGCCAGTGGTGGCCTGAACGCCCATCGGTGCAAACGAGGACCTTAGCGCGAAAATTCCCAGCATGCTTGCGGCGGAACAACTCGAAGGTGCCCGCGGCTACAAATTCGAAATCATCGAAATGGGCGTGGACGCAGAGTATTCGCATGCGGACAAGGGATCACTGCGGGATGGTAGGCGGTGAGGGATTCGAACCCCCGACCCAATGCGTGTAAAGCATTTGCGCTAACCGCTGCGCCAACCGCCCCACCGTCCGCAGGCAAAGACTTTAACCCGTCCTCGGGCACGGATTCAATGCGACAATGCAGAAGGATCGATTCGGCCCATCGAGCCATCGTCGGTTCTCCTGAAAGGTATCCGCTGGAAGAGGTGCTCGATGAGAGGACTGCTCCTGTGAAAATCTTCGGCGAACAAAACCCGGGCCCCTTCGGGTGAACTCCTGTTGGCCGAACGGAGCGCCGAGGCTAACCTCTTGGACCAATGAGCCGGGCATTCCCGAATGGAGCACCTTCGTCTGAGGGCGGGGTTCCACACACCCTCTCTCCCTCCATGCAGGAGTGGTTGACTCCAACCCTGCCTGAAGAGGACCTCCAGCTGCCCCACCCGACCCTCGGCGCTCAGGCCGACCCTCGCCCGTTCCTAGAATCCCACCGTGACAGCGTGGTCATTGCCTTAGACTGGCCCGTCATCCTTGAGGCGGCTGAGCTCACCCGACTCGGCCGATACCGCGACTTAATTGAGCTGGACCAAAACTACCCCGCACGGAGAGCCGGCCAATGGACCGAAGCCTCGTTCCGTGTCGGTCGTCGACAATTATCGCGACTGAAAGCGTGCCGCGATCTCCGGTTGGTCCAGCGCTACTTGTCAGCCGTTGAGAACGGCCAGGCCCACGCTTGGAACCCAATCGTATTTGGCGTGGCCCTGGCCGCGTTCAATTTGCCCTACCGATCCGGATTGCTCCATTACGCCAGCACCTTGCTCCGAGGTTTCGCTGAGCGATGCCGCCCGCAAAACGTGCCAATAGACGATTGGACGGTATGGATGAATTCGCTCGAGGCCCCCCTTCCGGAGGCGGTCCAGCGTCTGCTGCCGTCGGCCTTCACGGCTCTGGAATCTCCCTCGAGGGCCGGCAGAAGCTAAGGATGGTCGAGGAATCCCCTTTCCCGCGGGGCTACTTGAGGCTTTCCTCCGTCTCTCGTTATGCTTAAGGCCGGTATCGTCGGGTTGCCCAACGTGGGCAAGTCCACCCTCTTCAACGCAGTCACCCGCACCCGAAAGGCGCAGGCGGCGAACTACCCGTTCTGCACCATCGATCCCAACGTGGGTATCGTCACCGTGCCGGATGAACGTCTGGGGGTGCTGCAGAAAATCGCCAAGACCAGCGTCGTGATCCCCGCGGCCATCGAGTTCGTGGACATCGCCGGATTGGTAAAGGGAGCCAGCGCTGGTGAAGGCTTGGGCAACAAGTTCTTGAGCCACATCCGCGAGGTCGACGCCATCGTGCAAGTAGTCCGCTGCTTCGAGGATGCCGACATTCACCATGTGGCCGGCAACGTGGACCCGGTCCGGGACATCGAGACCATCACCACCGAGTTGGTCTTGGCCGACATGGAGTCGGTCAACAAGCGCCTCGACAAGGTGGGTAAGGATGCCAAGCGCGGAGACAAGGAAGCGATGGCCGAGCAAGCCGTCCTCATCAAGCTCAAGCCGCATCTCGACACCGGCAAACCGGCGTTGACCTGCGAGCTGACTCCCGAGGAGCGAGCCCTCTCCAAGAGCTTCTGGCTGATGACCGACAAGCCCACCCTCTTCGCCTGCAATGTGAAGGAAGACGATCTAGCCACCGCGGACACTAATCCTTATGTGGTCAAGGTGCGCGAGTACGCCAAGAACCACTTGAGCTGCGAAGCCACGGTGATTAGTGCTCAGATCGAAAGCGACCTGGTGGATTTGTCGGAGGACGAGGCCAAAGAATTCCTCACCGCCCTCGGAGTCACCGAGTCAGGCGTGGGTTCGCTCATCCGGGCCACCTATCACCTCCTCGGACTCCGCACCTACTTCACGGCGGGTGAGAAAGAAGTCCGGGCCTGGACCATCCATACCGGAGACACCGCGCCCAAGGCGGCCGGGGTCATCCACAGCGACTTCGAGCGTGGCTTCATTAAGGCCGAGACCGTCGCCTACAAGGACCTTGTGTCTTGCGGCTCGGTGGCTGCAGCCCGCGACAAGGGTCTCTACCGGATGGAAGGCAAAGAATACGTGGTCGCCGACGGCGACGTGCTCGTCTTCAAGTTCAACGTGTAACGCCTGACTTGAGTTCAGAGGGCCGCAGTGGCCCTCACCAAAACCGACTCGCTGCAGGGTTCGCCGGTCGGAGGCTACAACCAGCACACAGAAAAAACACAGAACGGCCCGGGGCTAACGGAGAGACATCGCCTCCCCACTGCCACCGGGCCGTTTTATTTGGAATGGGTGTCTTGCTGAGATCGGGCCTCTTTAGACGCGTGCGACCCAACCCCCATGCTCTCCGATCGGATCAGGCGCCAACCACCCGAGAGAGCAGCATGTTCATGCGCTGAAGCATGGCACGCGGGTCTTCGAGGCGACCCGACGCCAACCGGGCTTGGTCGTTCAACTGCTCGGCCACTAGGCCTGCGAGAGCGGCATCCTTTTGGCGCAACTCATTCAGCTTCACGATGACCGGATGCCTCGGATTGATCTCCAGATCCGGCGCGGCCTCGTCACCGGTCATGGCCTCCCGACCCATCGACTTGAGGGTGCGACGCATGCTGGAGGTCATGTACTTGTCGCTATCAAGGGCCACGACCGGGCTATCCACCAGGCGCTTGGAAGCGCGCACCTCATGCACCGACTCACCCAAGGTGAGTTTGAGCCAACCAGACAATGACGTCGCCTCGTCTTCCGTGAGAGAGCCCTCTTTGGAAGCGTCCTCCACATCCAACTCAGCCTTCTCGGCGGTCATGATGGTCTTGGAGTCGAACTCGCGCAGACGATCCATCACGAACTCGTCGATCGGATCGTCCACGAACACGACCTCAAACTTACGGGCGCGGAACACCTCGAAATAGGGGCTCGCCTCGGCAGCGGCCCGGTCCTTGGCCAAGAGGTAGTAGATATCCTTCTGTCCCTCGGGCATGCGCTTCACATAGTCGGCCAGCGACGTCTTCTTGCCAGCCTCGGTGGCCGAGGACTCGTAGCGGATGAGTTTGGCCAGCGCGGCCTGATTCTCCCAATCGCTGAGCACGCCCTCTTTGAGAAACCGATGGTACTCGGCGTAGAAACCCTCGTAGGCGGCCGCATCCTTCTCGGCCTCTTCGGCCAAGTGCTTGAGGAAACGATTGGTTAGCGCCTTGCTCAGCTTGCGCATCAAGTCCGAGTCTTGCATCCGCTCGCGGGAGACGTTGAGCGGCAAGTCCTCGCTATCGACCACACCGCGAACAAACCGCAACCACTCCGGGAGAAGCCCCTTCGGCTTGGAATCGATGAGCACCTTGCGGCAATACAAATGAACCTCGGACTCCTGACGCACCATTCCGGGCATTTCGAGACTGCGTGAGGGCACGAAGAGCAACGCCTGGATGGCGATGGGCGCATCGGCTGTGAAGTGCAGGCGGTACTTGGGTGCCTCGTTGTCGTGGGCCAGATACTCGTAGAACTCCGTGTATTCTTCCTCCTTCACCTCGTTCTTCGAACGGGCCCAGATGGCCTGCACCGTATTGACTCGTTTGCCGTCCAATTCGAGCGGGAAGGCCACGAAGTTGGAGTACCGCTTAACGATGCGTTCCAGATTACCGGCTTGCGCAAACTCCTTGGCTTCGTCCTTGAGGCTGAGGGTGATCTGAGTGCCCGGGGTGGCGTCCGGAGCCGACTCGAGTGTGTAGCCATTGCCACCCTCACTGGTCCATTTCCAACCCTCGGAGCCGGCCGCTTGAGAGCGGGTCACAACCGTCACCTGCTTAGCCACCATGAAGGCGGAATAGAA
>SXXZ01000255.1 GCA_005789375.1 Verrucomicrobiales bacterium
GCCGGCCGGGGCGATCACCGGCTCGGACACACCAAAGCGATCCACACGACGGCGGAGCACCTCGACGGCCTGTTCGGCGATGAAGTCGGCATTCATCATGACGCCTGCATTGGTCTGAGCGCGGCTCATGTCCATCTCGAGAAGGAACTGCGTACCACCTTGCAAATCCAGACCGAGTCGGAATTTGCCAGCAGCCGACCGTTGAACTCGGTTGAGGATACCGCGGGTCACATCGCGTTCGACCGCAGCATTGATGTAATTGCTCGGAAAGAACGCCCGGATGTCGTTGGTGCTAATCGCGACCAACAAGTTCGAGTAGGTGATCCCCGGTGTTCGGTCCATGTTGGACGTGTCCAACTGCTGGGCCTTCTTGACGATCTCATCGAACGTCTTGTTGGGGGTCGAGGACTGTTGCTCGAAAGCCTCGATGAGGTTTTTCGAGGTGGGCGGGTAGATCTCGCTCACGGACCATGCTACGACGAGCAGAATCAGGACGAGTTTCCAGAGGTGACTACGGTTCATGGGAAAACGTTTTAGGAGGCCGATGTGCCGGACACCACCTCACCGATGGCAGCCTTGGTGATCTCGATCTTGGATTCACCCGATCGAATGGTGACCGAGTTGTCCTTGATGCCCACAACGATGCCGACGATGCCGGACGACGTGGTGACTTTATCGCCTGCCGCTAGCTCGCTGAGCATCTTCGACTGCTCCTTGGCCCGCTTCTGTTGGGGGCGGATGAGCATGACATAGAAAATGATGCCGAAGAACACCATCATGCCAACCTGCATGAACATGGCTTTCTTCTGATCTTCTGGTGAGCCACCTGCGGCAGGTCCGCCCAGGGCCAGCATGGCGACGTATGAATTGGACAACATGGGTTGCAAAGTAAGGTGGGGAGACTACGGAGGGCTTGAATCTTGGCAAGCGCCGGTTCCATGACTCTTCATCGGGGGTGAGTTCGTAGGCGGTTAAGGGTTCCCAGCGAAACACTATTTTTCTCACGGGTAGCGGTGAGCCCGTTCTCGGCATTTCATAAAAAAACCACCAAACTCATCTCGTGAAACTGTCCGAACTGCACTTGGGCCAGCGCGTCATCCACCCTCAACTCGGTGAGGGGGTGGTCAAAGCCATCAATGAATTTGCCGCTGAGGTTCTCTTTCTGGAGGGTCGAAAACCCATCGAACCAGAAACGAGCGGCCTCACCGCCGCCGAAGCCCAGGCAAGCCTTTCGGGCATGCCCATGCCCCTCGAATCCTTGATCAACCAAGTCGTTGATGCGGCGGTCAATCGTTTGGGGATCGAGCGGCCCGATGGTTTAGTTCACGAATTGGCCTCGCGCTGGAAGACCGGCAAATTAGTCCTCCAACCCTCGGACCCATCCCTGCAATCCAAAGAGGTGGAGTTGGATTTATTTTTTCACAAGCTAGTCCTGATGCGCAATCAGCTGCGGATCCTCGAACAAAAGGTCAATTCGAGCGAGGCCCTCACCGCGGCCGAAAAGTTCGACTGGCAGCAATACATCACCCGATGCTACGGCTCGATGACCACCTTCAACCTGCTCTTCAAAGACAAAGAATCGAACTTCTGAAAATCTTGGTTCACGCCAAGAACTGCAGTGCAGTTCTTGGCAGGGACTGTCGATCGGTCATGATCGAAACATGCCCCCGACCACTGGAATCCGCCCGCCTCGCGAGCTGCACCCTTCAGACGGGTTTACGCTCATCGAACTACTGGTGGTGGTGGCCATTATCGCCATCTTGGCCGGATTGCTTCTACCGACCCTTGGCCAGGCCAAAGAGAGCGCCCGACGCATCCAGTGCACCGGCAATTTAAAACAATTGAACCTCGCATGGCAGTTGTACGCCCAGGACAACGGGGATCGAATGGTTCCAAACGGGACGGATGTCGCCGTTCGAACTACCCCTCTTTGGGTCGCTGGCAATAGTCATCAGGGCGGCCTGTTCGCTTTCACCAACCGGGTCCTGCTGTTGGATCGCCGATATTCAGCCTTCTCCCCCATCATTTCCGACGCGGCGATCTACAAGTGCCCCAGCGATCGCGGCATCGCTGTTGGACGGCACCAGTTCGTCCGAAGCTATGCCCTGAATAGTTACCTTAACAATATTGCCCCTTCCGGCCCCCTCAGTGCGGCCCATGTCCGCTTCTCGACCCTAGCCGACCTCCAACGAGCCAATCCCTCCAGCATCCTCACCTTCTTGGATGTTGATTGGCCAAGCCTCTGCATGCCGGAGTTTCGATTCGAGATGGGGCGTTCCTCCTACTTTCATCGACCAGGTTCTTATCACAACCGGAGCGGCGTGCTGGGGATGGCCGACGGACATGTCGAATCCCGTCGTTGGCGCGACCCTTCGCTCCGCCCCAACAACACCAAGGACAACCGCCATGGCACCACCGCCCGCCTCCCGACCGATGTGCAATGGCTTCAAGAGCGAGCCACAATTCCCATTCGCTAGCCAGTGGGAGAAATAGCCCTCCCCGCAGCCTCCCCTCGCCTCTCGAGGTGAGATGCACCTCTCGGTCCTGATGCGGAGATTCGACGAGGCTTGCCATTTTCGGGTTTCCACCAAGACTCTGTAACGGCCATCCCCCTACTCAACGCACCGACGCCATGCACCTTGCGACGCTCGACTGGATCATCATCGCTGCCACGTTTATCCTCTATCTAGCCATTGGTCTCTTCGTCGGCAAATCGGCGGGCAAAGACTATGAGAGCTATTTCCTGAGCGGACGAACCATGCCGTGGTGGCTCTTGGGAACTTCGATGGTGGCCACCACCTTTGCCACCGACACGCCCAACTTGGTGGCGGGCATCGTACGGCGGGACGGCGTCTTCGGAAATTGGGTCTGGTGGGCCCTGCTGCTGACTGGAACCACTACGGTTTTCCTCTTTGCCAAGCTCTGGCGACGGAGCGGCATGATGACCGACATCGAGTTCTACGAGCTCCGCTATTCGGGTCGCCAAGCGGCTTTTCTGCGGGGCTTCCGTGCCGTCTATCTGGGCATTTTCTTTAATATCCTGGTCATGGCCAATGTCTCACTGGCAGCCATCAAGATCGGCGGGGTGATGTTCGGCCTCGATCCGGTCATAACGATCGCTGTGGCCTCTGTGGTCACCGTTGCCTACAGCATGATCGGTGGACTCACCGGGGTGCTGCTCACCGACTTGGTGCAGTTCATCATCGCGATGGTGGGTGCCATCTGGGCGGCGGTACATGTCGTGGGGCTCCCCCAAGTGGGTGGTTTGGGCAAACTCCTGTCGGATCCCCGCGTGCAAGCCAAGATGGACATTGTCCCCAATATGGCAACCACACCCCACAATGTGGTCATGGCGGTGTTCTTGATCCCACTCCTGGTGACCTGGTGGAGTGCGTATTATCCCGGTGCCGAACCCGGCGGCGGTGGCTACGTGGCCCAGCGACTCCTGGCGGCTAAAAATGAAAAACACGCACTGGGTGCCTGCCTGTTCTTCAACGTGATGCACTACGCGCTCCGCCCCTGGCCGTGGATCTTGGTCGCACTGGCTTCGCTGATGGTCTTCCCGGATGTGGCTTCGCTTCAAGCCCGCTTCCCGCACCTCGATCCCAAGATTGTTCAAGATGACTTGGCCTATCCGGCCATGCTCACCTTCCTGCCTCAGGGCCTCATGGGCATCATGGTTGCATCGCTGGCCGCCGCGTACATGAGCACCATGTCCACCCAGGTAAACTACGGGTCTTCGATTGTGGTCAGCGACCTCTACCTGCGGTTCATCAACCCCAAAGCCACCGACTCGCAGCAAGTCTGGCTGGGACGGATCGTGACGATGGTGCTGATGTTCGCCTCCTGCTGGTTCGCTCTTCAGATGAAGGACGCCTTATCCAACTTCAACCTCATGATGCAGATCGGTGCGGGAACGGGATTAGTTCTCATTCTTCGGTGGTTCTGGTGGCGCATCAATGCCGCGGCGGAGATCGCAGCAATGACGCTCTCCTTTGGCATGGCGCTCTTCTGGCACTTTTCGACCATCGGCCACGATATCCCCGCTTGGGAACAAATGGTGATCGGCGTGGCCGTGACCACTGTCGGTTCGCTGCTGGTCGCGCTGCTGACGGGCCCGACCGAGACAGAGAAACTTCGTGAGTTCTATACTCGGGTGCAGCCCGGCGGGGCGGGATGGAAACCCATCCTCGAACGTGCAGAGCATGAGCGTATCCAGATCCAAGACACCGGACTGAGCAATGACTCGGACCTCGGTATCGGCATCGTCTGCTCGATTCTCGCTTCGGTCGGCATTTGGGCACTGATCTTCGCCGGCGGCTGGGCTATTTACGGACGCTGGGGACAGGCGGGCGGGGCATTGGCGGTGACGCTGGTCTGCGCGGCCTTTTTACCCTCCTGCATAGGAAAACTGCGGATCCGCGAGTGAATACAACCCCGCGAGCCTAACGACCTCCCAAGACCCGCTCAGTAAAACGGCAAACAACGTAGGGTTGGGAGCATCTAAAGTTGCTCCGCCGCCGCCCCGTCCACCATTATGGGTCTGCCGTGATGACTGAATCGGTCCAGTTCATGGCAACCCAAACCCATGGCTGGACTCTCGATGTCGCCCTTGCCGGGCTCCCGTATCGTCCGACACGCCGGCGATTTACTCACATTCATTCTCACCGCGCCCGACGGTCACATTGGCGACGGATGGCAGGCCCGACTGCGCACCAATCTGGGGAGGGCCGAGCGGGTCCGTGACGAAATCCTCCAATCCCACTTTGAAAAATTGCCCCTGGCCGGTGCTGCCTGGCGGGACTTGCCGCTGCAACTCACTCCAGAGGGCCAGTGGTCTGTCACCTTGCCACTGACCGAGGTGGGCTATTTCAAAGCCAAAGCCTACGCGATCGATCCGAACGGTTTCCAGCACTGGACGGAAGGTCCAGACGTAGGCATTAGCATCCACCCGGCTTGGACACGCACCGCTAACACGGTGTATTGCGCGTTCCCTCGCATGTTTGGCGAATGGTCGAAGCACCGACTCTCCACCGCCGAAGACCACAACACCCCGATCCTGAAAGCGCTGGATCAGGAGGGCTTCACCGTAATCCCTCCCAGCGGGACGCTGCGGTCGCTCATCACAGAACTGCCGCACATCATCGACCAGCTCGGATGCCGGATCGTGCACCTGCTGCCGGTGAGCCCGACACCCACCACGTTCGCTCGGTTCGGGCGCTACGGGTCGCCCTATGCGCTCCAGCACCTGACCCAAATTGATCCAGCTCTGGTCGAGTTTGATCGACGCACCACCGGCGTGGACCAATTCCGGGAACTGGCGATCGAGATCCATTCGCGGGGAGCACGACTCATGCTCGACTTGGTCATCAACCACACGGGTTGGGGCAGCGCCGAA
>SXXZ01000034.1 GCA_005789375.1 Verrucomicrobiales bacterium
CCGTTGGAGGGCAAAGGGCTTGCCGCCGCGAGCACCCCATCCACGGTCGGTGCCGCCCACGAACATCGTGCCGTCGGAGGCCATTTCGAGGCTGAGCGTACCGCTATCAAAGCCCTCGCGGAAGGGGAAGCAGGCGCCTTGATACACACCATTGACCTCTTCCAAGTACACCCGCATGACCGTGCTCCATGTTTGGTCGCCGACGAAGAGTTGGTTCTTGAAAGGACCAAACTTACCGGCGGTGCCGTCGTTCTGGATGCCCGAGGCGCTCTGGCCCATTTTGTTGTAAGGGAATCCGATGGCCGGAGGCACGAACTCCGGGATCTTGGCCCGCTCGACCGGGATACGGCTGTTGCTGGTCGGATCCTTCGGCCGAGGGCCCATGTTCGAGGCCTTCTCGTACCAGCGGTTGCCCGTGGGGTTGCCCACAAACTGTCCGGGCTTCAGGTGCTTGAGCCAACACGTGCCATTCCAGGGCCCTTGGTTGTCGGTGTAGAACATTTCGCCCAAATGGTTGGTGGCGATGCCGCCGGGCGAACGCAGTCCGCTGGTGGTCGGAATCGTCTTGCCCTCAGGTGTGATCCGCAGGGCCCATCCGCGGTACGGGTTTTCGCTGGTGAAGGAACCCGTGAGGCAAAGGATGACCCAGATGTTGCCGTCGCGATCGAACTTCGAACCGAAGGCGTATTCGTGGTAGTCGCCGTTGATGCCCCAGCTGTCGGCCACCGTTTCGAAGAGGTCGGCGCGACCGTCGTTATTAGTGTCCTTGAGGCGCGTGAGTTCGCCGCGCTGCGTGGCGTAAATCCATCCATCGCCGCGAGTGGTCAGACCTAGCACCTCATGCAGGCCTGAAGCGAAGCGGGTGAACTTGGCCTTGGCGGGATCTTTGTCGAAGGCGTTGGCGACGAACCAGATTTCGCCCAGTCGTGTGGAGACGGCGATGCGCTGGTCAGGCAGCACTTGGATGGCACCGGCCTCCAGCACCACGCCTTCAGGAACGGGCAGGGTGCTGATGGGGTAGTACTCGGCTTCCTGCTCGGCCTTGGTGGCGGCGAACACAGGCAGGAGGGTCGCGAGACCGAGGGCGGCGGTGAGCGCGGTGGGGTTCAGGAACTTCATGCGGGAGAGGGGAAAGAGGCTGCGGTTGGGTTCGAGGGATTCCACACGAGGATCACCAGGTCATCTCCACGCGGAGTTCCGATGTGTTTGGTTCGAGTGCGACGCGGAGTTCATCGCCGACGACGGTCGCCTTGGCGCCGGGGCCCATCTGGATGAGTAACCCCCCGTCGACCTTGAAGCCGTTGCTAGCCGGTTGGATGACACCCTTGGCCAGTCGCAGCCAGAGGGGCTGGGTCGGTGTGCCCTGAAAGCGGAAGGTTCGCACCAGCGTCATATCGACGCTGCCCGGCTTGGCCAGAGGGGTCTCCTCAATGGTCAGGCCCAAAACGCGATAGCGGAAGGTGGGTTGCTGGCGCGCATCCAGTCGGTAGCCCAAGAACTGGCTGCTGGTATTAATCGCAGTCGGCCAGGGGGCCGTAGACGAAGACAGGGTCGCGAAGGCCGGTCCCTCGGGCAGGCGGATGCGATGGTCGCCCAGAGGCGGCTCGTAGCCCGTGCCGCGGTCGGTGCTGTGGCGAGACATGTCGATGAAGGGACCTTGCCAGAGCAGGGCCATGCGGAGGTTCTGGGCGTCGAAGGCCAGGTTGGCCCGTTCCGGATAACCGACTCCGATGGCCCGGGCTCCGCCGCCTTCGATGAAGTTGCGATAAATCACTGCCTCGTCATCGACCACGATCTCCTTCTTGCCGCGGATGAGTCCGGCCGGGATCTCAGCCTTGGCCCCGTCGGCCAGGTAGGCGTAGATGGCCCGCAATTGGCCCGTGGTGTCGCCATTGAGGATCTTGGTGTTCACCGCCTTGCCCTCGGGCCAGAAGGTCGGCATTCGGGTGCCGGGGCGCAGGGCCGCCGGGTTGGGCAGGTAGCGTTGCAGCCATTCCCATTCGAGGCGCTCACCCATCTTGTCGAGGGCCAAGGCCGGAATGCCCATGGATCCATGCGTGGTGAAGGTGTGACAGGCCACGCAGCCCAGCCCGTCGCGGCCTATGAGTTTCCAGCCGATCTTTGCGTCTTGAGAAGTGGTGACCGGCGCCGGAGTCGCGGTGGTCGGGGCGTCGAGGCGTTTCAATTGGGCCGCCAGCGTGTGGACCTTCGGGCCGAAGACCGGCATCCGGGTGGCCATGTACGGACGCGCCTTGGTGCCCTGGGTCAGGATTTGCTCGAGGGCCGCAGCCTTGAGCTTGCTGCCGACTCCGGTGAGGTGCGGCGGGATGCGACCTTCGTCACCGAGGTCGGCCTCGCCGATGACGGTGAACCATTCCGAACGTCCTGAGGCGGTCGGACCACCCACCTCATTGCGAGAGTGACAGGCCAGGCAGTTGAATTGGCTCAAGGTGAGGTCGACATGGGCGGAAGGGCCGCTGGCTGCCTTCTGGGCCTCGGCCGGATTGCGGAGGGTCTTGCGGAGGCTCATCCGGTCGGCGGTTGAGAGGTCGAAGCGCGGAGCCTTGGCGGGAGGAATGTCGGACAAACAGCCTTCTTGGGTTCGCAGGGCCAATTGAACCATGGGCTTGGACTTGCGAGCCTGAACCAATCCCGTGGCGTCGGTCACTGCATGGCAGGCGGCACAATTAAGCGCGGCGAATTGCTCCCGGCCCGCGGCGACCTTAGCGGGATCGAGGGAGAACTCTTCCCAGTCGAGCGGACGGACTACTTGGCCGCCATGTTTGAGGCGATCGCCCGGGATGAGGCCGCGTTTCTCACCCGGAGGAGCCCATTGCACCTGAAACTCGGTTTCGCCGCCGCCTTGGAAATACACCACTTCCAGTTCATGCAGCCCCGGCTTGAGGTTGAGGGTGCCGTTCTTTTCGGCGGCCGGATGAACCCCGTCATTGTTTAAGAGCGGGCGCCCATCAATGGACAGTTGAGAGCCGTCGTCCGATCGGATCCAGAAGCGGTACTTGCCGTCGGTTGGGATGTCGATGAACCCGGAGAAACGGACGCCCCAGTTGTTGTTGGGGTGGGGCAGGCTCAAGTCGAGGGCGGCGGAGACCCCGGTGGATTTCGGGGTCATGGTCAGCAACTGGCTGATGGAACCGGCCGCTCCCTCAAAGAATTCGTACTGAAGCCCATCGACCATGGCCGGTGCCTTGGAAGGTGCGTTGTTGGCGGAGACCTGATCCCGCAACAAGTAGAGGGCGATGGCTCCGGCCTCTGAGGGAGACAAGTTCATCGAGGGCATCCGACCCGAGGGGCGGTGCACCAGCGGATCGCGCAGCAGTCGGGCCAGTTCCGAAGCGGGGTATTTCCGAGCGAGGTCTCCCAGCGGGATGGACTGTTCTTGGATTTCTTTGAAGGCTTGGTCGGTGACTCCTTCGGGGCGTGTCTCGGGCGCGTGGCAAGCGACACATCCGACCGTGTGGTACAGTGCACGACCTTGGTCGATCCGGGCTGGGTCTGAGCGGAGGCCGGAAGGTTCGTTGGTCTTGCGCAGGGAGACCAGGTAGTGGGTGAGTACGTCGACTGTCTTGGTCTTCTGGGCCTCAGTCATCCCGTGCAGCACGTCGGGCATGGCAGACCCCGGTTTGGCTTGGTGGGGGCTGGAGAGCCAGCGCCGCATCCAGGTCGTCGAGGTTTTCAGCGGATCCGCCCCAAGCACGGGAGCCCCTTTGGGAGCGGCCCAATCGGGGAGGGCAGCCGAGGCCTGCAGACCCTTGTCGCTGTGGCAGGCGGCGCATTGCAATTCGCTGACTAGAAGTGTGCCGCGGTCCACCGAGGGAGGGTGGACTCCCGTCTGGATCCCGGCCGAGGCTTGGAATACGGCGGAGAATAAGACCGCCGCGACGGTCAACGGGGCCGAGACTCGGTGCAGGAAACTCATGGAATTTGAGAGACCTTATGCCGAGGTGCCAGAACCAGCCAAGACCGCAGAGTGCGGGATAGTAAGTTTTTAGCTCCTTCCGGTGGGCGCAAATCGGTGATGGATTAGACCTCCGTTGGCCATCCGAATTGGGGGCCGGCCTTGGAGCCAATGACACCCCAGGTCGTCTTTGGGATTCTTTGAGCTTCCGTTCGAGGCCGGACTTTCGTTTACCTTGACCCATGGGAGCCCAATGGAAGCAGGCGGGTCGCGAGGCGGCCGCACAGAAAAAAGGTCAAGTGGTCGGCAAGCTGACCCGCGAAATTATGATCGCAGCCAAGTTGGGCGGGCCGGAGATCGAGACCAATGCCCATCTGGCGGCGGCGGTCGAAAAGGCCAAAAAGGCGAGTGTGAACAAGGACACCATTGAGAGGGCCATTAAGAAGGGGGCCGGTCTCTTGGACGAAAAGGTGGATTTCGAGACCGTGCTGTATGAGGGCTTTGCTCCTCACAAGGTGCCAGTGATCGTCGAGTGCTTGACCGATAACCGAAACCGGACGGCTCCGGAAATTCGCCAACTCTTCAAGGAGGGCCAATTGGGACAGCCCGGCAGCATGTCGTTTTTTTTCCACCGTCTGGGTGTGGTGGAAGCCACCCATTCCGACGCCAAGCGCGATCCCGAATCCGACGCCATCGAAGCCGGCGCGCAGAATCTTGAACCGCTCGACGGGGAAGAAATTCCTGAAGGGCATGTTGGAACTCGGTTCCTAGCCGAGGTGAAGGATTTGGCCACGGTCACCCATTGGCTCTCCAAAGCCGGTTGGAAAGTCCTCGCCAGCGAGATCCGCCACGTGGCCAAAACCCCCGTGGAACTCGGAGACGCCGAAAAGCAGCTGGTCTCCACGTTCCTCAATGCCATCGATGACCATGATGATGTGCATCGCCTTTACGTTGCCATGAAGTGAGCCGATTCGGCTCCTCGGCAAACGACAGAAGCGCTCCCGCCTTAGGATTCGGTCGCTTGATCCCAGTCTCAAGTAAGCTATGCATTCAGTAGACCGCTTGGAATTGAACAAATGCGGCCAAATGTTATCCATGGCTACTGACATGATACCGAGTGTCTTGAAGAGAACCTTCGTTGTTATTTTTGGAGCAGGCACACTTCTGGTTGGGGCGTGTTTTGCTCCAGCCTGTGCTCAGCAAACCGACCTAACAAAGGCGGATGCTTTGGATCTCCGCCGCGACGCCGTCGTGGAGGCCATCGAGCGGGTGATGCCGAGCGTGGTCAACGTCGAGGGTTCGGCCGATGTCGATCCGAACAGCGTCGACGACCGCCTGATGGCTGAATTTTTCGGATGGCGATTGCAGCAGGTGCAGGAGGCGGTGGTGAGCCGAGGCTCCGGTGTCGTCATCGACGAGGAGGGCTACGTGCTCACCAATGTTCACGTGGTCGATGGTGTGAAACGGGTGTTCGTAAAGTTCAACGACGGATCCGAGCCTATCGAAGCCGAACGGGTGGCACTCAACGCCGCCAAAGATGTGGCTTTGCTCAGGCTCAAATCCCCGGGCCGAAAGTTCCCGGCCGTCAAATTTGCTAAGGACGACGACCTCTTGCTGGGCGAGACGGTCATCGCCTTGGGCAATCCCTTCGGATACGCGGGCTCAGTAAGTCGAGGCATCTTGAGTTCCCGCGCACGCCGCGGCCCTAATGAGGATCGTTCGCGCGGAGAACTCGATACCTTGGACTGGATCCAGACCGATGCGGCCATCAACCCCGGCAACTCCGGCGGGCCGTTGATCAACCTGCGTGGCGATCTTATCGGCATCAACGTCGCAACATTGCGTCCGCAAATGGGCGCCCAGGGCATTGGTTTTGCTATCCCCATTAAACGGGTTAACCAGGCCTTAGCCGAGGTGCTGAGCGGCGAATCGGTGGGGCGCTTTTGGTTGGGAGCCCGACTTAAGGCGGCGACGCGGCCCCTGACCATTCAGGCGGTGCAACCGGGTAGTCCGGCCGAAAAAGCGGGGCTCAAGGCGGGCGACGTGATCGCTGCGATCCAGGGAGATCCTCCCAGCGGTATTATCGAATTCAATCGGGCTCTGGTGAAGGCTGGAGATTCAAAGGACATCCCTCTGAGTGTTCGACGGGGAGGCAGCCTCAAAGAGTTGCGACTGCGCCTCGTCGACGAGGCGGACTTTTTCAACAACGAGTACTTGTCCGCACGGGCCGGTTTCAAAGTGGCTCCGGTGCGGGGAGGAGGGTTTGTCATTCAGAGTGTCGATGCCAACGGCCCGGCGGCCGCAGTGGGGCTCAAGCGAGGGCACCTGATCCGTGGGTTGGATCGCACCGAATTCCCAGATGTCGTGGCCTTGGCTCGCTATTTGTTTAGTCGGCCCAAGGGCGAATCCGTGGAGTTGGGGGTTTTGTTTGATCAGCGCACGGCCTTGGGAGTGGTTCGTCAGGCGGGAATCGTGGCGCTCAAATTGCGGTAGAGCCCCGGACAAACCGACCCGTTTCTGAGCCCTCCCAGCCGATCTGCGTGCCTTCTCGAGCGGGATCGGAGAGGTGGTCAGGCTAAATGAGGCTACTTGAGGCCTGAAAAAAATTGCCAATGTGGCCTCAAGAGGCTACATCAGGATTATGAAACGCTCCACTCCGCCTGTGCGTTATGCTCAAGGGACCTCAGAGGGTACTAAAACGGGCGTGGTCCTTCGAGAGGTAGCTCGGTTAGAACCGCAGGCCACATCGATCAATGTCCGTGCAGCCAAGGATCAGTTGTCGAGCCTTCTTGAGCAGGCCTCGCGGGGCGCTGAAATTATCATTACCAGCGACGGTCATCCCAAGGCCCGACTGGTGCCTGTGAAGTCCCACGGCAAAGCCTATTCGGTGGACTGGGAGTGGTTGAGGGGTCAGCCGCTGGTTTGCGGCCCTTCGGCGGAGGCGCTCATCCGTGTTGAACGCGATGGACGGGATTGATTCAAAAATCCCTCAGCCTTCCCAATCTCAAAGTCCCCCAAACCGCGAAGTCTTCCGCATGTATCTCGACTCCTGCATTCTGGTGAAACTTCTGATCCGCGAACCGGACAGCGAGTTCTACGCCCGCCTGGTTGAGGGACACCCCGTTTCGTCCTCCATGTTGGCCTTCACCGAGGTCTGGTCTGCCATGCTGGCCCGGGAGCGAGCCCAACTCATCGGAACCCGACTGCGTCTCGAAGCCTGGCAACGGTTCGACGATCAGATGCGAACGCAAATGATCGATTTGTCGCCCATTTCCGAGGCGATCATTCGGCGAGCCCATTGGATTTTGGGTCGCGTGCATCCGAAGGTGCCCTTGCGATCCCTCGACGCCCTTCACTTGGCGACAGCCGATCAGCTCCAAGACTGGCCTTTGGTGACCAGTGACCAACGGCTCCGCGAGGCGGCCCTCCATCTTGGGTATCCCCTCAACGACCTGCCAGGTCCGATTCTACCCGCATACTGACCCCTCAGCGTTCCTTGGCCATGACAGGGTTTTGGCGTCTACCAGCACAGCGTTGAATCTCCGGGGTTTTCTGTTCCTGCGGTGAGGCTTCCCGAGTACTTTCAGAGGCTCCAAGGCGGATGTCTGACTCCACTCCCATGATCGAGGTCCGGGACCTCACGAAGCGCTACCCCGGACGCACCGCGGTGGACGGGATCTCCTTCACCGTGGGTCGAGGGGAGGTTGTGGGATTCTTGGGCCCGAACGGGGCAGGCAAATCGACCACGATGCGCATCCTCTCCTCGTTCATGCCGGCGACCAGTGGCACGGTTCGCATCGCTGGCTTCGATGTGTTTCATCAGCCCGACGAAGTGCGTCGCCGCATCGGCTACATGCCGGAGAACAACCCCCTGCATATCGACATGCGGGTGCGAGACTACCTCAAGTTTCGAGCGCGACTCAAGGGATTGGGCATCGGCCGCAGCCGAGATCGGGTGGATCGAGTGATCGAGCAATGCGGCCTCAAAGACGTCGAAAAGCGAATCATTGGCCAGCTTTCCAAGGGCTACCGCCAACGCGTGGGGTTGGCCGATGCCCTAGTCCATGAGCCCGACCTGATCATCCTCGATGAGCCCACCATCGGTCTCGATCCTCATCAGTTGCGATCCGTGCGAGCCTTGATCAAAGAATTGGGGCGTCAGCATACGGTGCTGCTGTCCACGCACATCTTGACCGAGGTGGAGATGACGTGCTCCCGGGTATTGATCCTCAATCAGGGGCGCATTCTGGCGGCCGATCGGGTGGAAGACTTGGAGAGTCGCTTCAGCCAAGATGGCCGAGTGGTGGCCGAGATTGACGCCACGCCGGAGGCCATCCGCGATGCGTTCCGC
>SXXZ01000256.1 GCA_005789375.1 Verrucomicrobiales bacterium
GTGGGTCGAATCATCAGCAGCGAGGATCCGGCGGCCCGGAATCGACAGGTCAGCAGCGTGGATCGCGAGGGTGGCGGTGACGGCAAAGATTCTGGCCAACACGGCCAGACGAGAGCCAGAGCGAGAAGTGGGGTTCATGGCGGGGGATTTAACTGCGGAAAGTTACGCTTACGAAACACCCGCTGTCGAGGCAACCCCGCCAGACCTTGCCAGGTTCTCACGATTCCTCGTTTTGTGATTTACCGTTTTGGCTCAACCGAGGGTAGCAAACCGTTCCAAAACTCCCTCAAGCTCCACCACACGAAGGGGCTTTGTTAAGAATACATCGAAGCCGGATTGCAGAGCCTGGCGACGATCTTCTTCTAGGGCGCTGGCAGTGAGGGCGATAAGGTGGGTTCGGGTCCCCGTGCGAACCGTTCCCGATCGAGCAGAAGCGGCTGTGACCACAGACGCGGCCTCCAGTTCGCGAAGCCGGACCGCCAACTCCAGACCACTCATCCGCGGCAAGTGAAGATCGAGTAGAACGGCATCAAAGCGCGTTCCCAAAATCCAATCCGAGAGCATGGCCTCGGCCGTGTCGAGGGTCTGAACCTGATGGCCTGCTCGGGTCAGCAAAATGCGGATAAACTTCTGACTGGTGGGATCGTCATCGACCACCAGCAAGCGCAGCGCGCGGAAGGGTTTTGGGGGCGCGGGCACTGGACCACCCGGTGCGCCCGACTGAGGATCCACCACCGGAAACACCAAATCGACGGCAATTTGAGTCCCCTCCCCGGGTCGACTGCGCACGCTAATTTGCCCCCCCATCAACTGGACCAGCTGCCGGGAAATCACCAGCCCCAACCCGGTTCCGCCCGAGAATCGTCGTTGTGCGGGACTGTCGACTTGGAAATAGGCCTGAAACAATCGGGCCTGGGTTTCCGAATCCATGCCGATGCCGGTGTCTTCTACCTCGAACCGGATCCCGACCAGGGACACATCCCGACTCGTCAGGAGCACAACCACCCGAACCATACCGCTCTGAGTGAACTGGATGGCATTGGAAACTAAATTAGAAACCACCTGAGCCAGTCGATCGGCATCCCCCTTCACTCGTTCGGGAAGGTGAGAATCAAATTGAACCTCCAGCGTCAATTTCTTATCGGCGGCCCGAGGTGTGAAGAGTTTGACCACTCGCTGGAACACTGGCCGAAGGTCGAATTCGTCGACCGCCATCCGCATCTTACCGGCCTCAATCTTCGAGTAGTCGAGACTGTCATTGAGAACATTGAGCAAGGTACTAGAGCTGGAACGGAGGGTTTGCGCCCAGTCGCGTTGTTCAGCATTCAAGGAACTTTGCTCCAACAAATGAATCATCCCCAGCACGCCGTTGAGCGGAGTACGGATCTCATGACTCAACTGGGCCAGAAACAACCCTTTGGAGCGTTCCGATTTCTCGGCGCGACGCAGTTTCTCGGTCAATTCCTGGGTTCGCTCTAGCACCTGATTCTCGACGGATTGGCGGACACGAATGAGGTCCGACAAGCTCTGGTCCGTCTGCTGTTGGGTCGCGGAAATATCCGCGAGGTAACGCTGAACTCGTTGTCGTAGGCCAAGGAGGGCTTCTCGAATTTCCTGCAACTCGTCGGGAGCCCAGCGGATCGACGACAGCCTGATTTCCGGACCTTCTTGAGAATCGACGTTTTTTAAATGTCGGGGCAACGCATCGAGAGGCCCGACCCATTGGGCGGACAACCACGAAGCGATGGTCAAGGCGATGGCTAGGAGGATTAATGCGGCTATGACCAACCAAACACGACTCTGCCCGCTATCCATGGCGACTGAGTGGCTCAGGGCTGCAGAACCCTCACTGGCCTGCGATTGGAGCGAAAGCTCCTTGGTATGCTTCTGGAAAGTTCGGTCTAACCATGGCCCGAAAACCAACATCGGAAGGAGCGTAAATCCCAAAAACGCCACCACGAGGCTGGATCGAAACGACAACGGATTGCGCAACCGAGGCCAAAGACCCACACGAAAGAGCATCCGCTGGAACCGAGTGCGGGGAACGCCTCGGGAAGCGAGTCGGGGGTCCGGAGTCCGGTTCCGAGCTAGGTGGCTCGGACTCGGACTGGGTTGAGCGGCGAAGAGCGGATCGCGAGGTTCAGACATGAGGCATTAGCCACACGGGCAACTGGAATACATCGGCATTCCTGCCCGGAACCTTGAGCCCCACTTGGGACGCTCAGATCACTGAAAGTGGTGAACCCAGCGCAAACTAACTCAACCTGCCACACTTCAACCTGCCACGCTGCAACGGGTCTCCTGCGCAGCATGCGTTCGACCGTGTTTGAAGGGCTCCCTCATGCGAAGGCCGAGCGCCTTGAGCAACTCGGTATCCCGGTCATAGCTCGGCGACGGTACGGCCTTGGTCAGCATAAATTCAGTCTCGCTGCTGAAAATGGAGTTCGCTCCGGCCATGAAGCACAGGGCTTGGGCCGTGTCGTCGAGTTTGACCCGACCTGCGGTCAGGCGAACATCTGAGCGCGGCAGGACGATGCGGGCCGTGGCGATCATGCGAATCACATCCCAGACCGGCACATCTGGATTATCGGCCATGGGCGTGCCGGCGACCTTGCTCAGAATATTAATGGGCACGGACTCCGGATGCGGCTCAATTTGAGAGAGCGTCTGCAGCATCTTCAAACGATCGTCCACCGTTTCCCCCAAACCGATGATGCCACCGGAACACAAGGTCACGTTGGTCTTGCGAACCTCCTCCAAGGTCTTCAACCGATCCGCATAGGTGCGTGTGGTGATGATGGTCTCGTAGAACTCGGCGGACGAGTCGACGTTGTGGTTGTAGGCGTAAAGTCCGGCCTCTTCGAGACGCTTGGCCTGATGCTCGTTGAGCATGCCCAGAGTGCAACATACCTCCATGCCAAGGTCGGTCACTCCGCGCACCATATCTAGGACGCGGTCGAATTGGGCGTTGTCTTTTACCTCGCGCCACGCCGCCCCCAAACATACGCGGGAGACGCCGGCCTGCTTGGCCCGGTTGGCGATCTCCACCACCTTGTCTTTTTCCATAAGGCGCTCCGGGCTAACCCCGGTGGAGTAGCGCGACGACTGAGCACAGTAGGAGCAATCTTCCGGGCAGGCCCCGGTCTGGATAGAAATGAGTTTGCTAACCTGCATCTCGGCCGGGTCGTGAAACTGCCGGTGCACGCTCGCGGCTCGAAAAACGAGCTCCATCAACGGCGTGTCATACAGTTCGCGAAGGGACTCAAGGGACCAGTCGTGTCGAATATCGGCTGTCATGCGGGGCCGGTCGGCGGATGTGCCTTCCAGAACGCTGAGTGTGGTCGGGAGGAGGCCGGCTTGTAAACCCAAGGATGTTAGGAGATTGACGGCGGGCATCAAGACACCGACTCGCTGCGCAGGACCTCCAAGGGGGACTGGCGAGTAATGCCCCGACTGGAAAGCAGCCCTACCACCACAGTCAGTGTGGTGACGATGAGCACCGCAGCCATGAGAACGAGAGGCGACGCCGTGAACGGAGATCGGAAGGCAAAACGGGCCAAGGCCCAAGCAGCGGCGCAGGCCAGCAACGTCCCGGTCAGAGCTCCTAGAACACCGAGGGCTGCGTACTCCGCCAGCAAAGCTTGCTGCAACTGGCGTCGGCTAGCCCCCAGGGTGCGCAGCAGAACCATCTCGCGCACGCGCTGCCAGCGTCCTGTAAGGATCGCCCCGGCCATCACCACCAATCCGGTCAAGACGGTGAAAAGCGCCATGAACCGGATGCCGTACCCCGCCTGAGTGACCACCCGGTCTAGAGTCTCCAAGACCAACGTTAGATCGATGGCTGAAACATTGGGAAACCGGGCCACGATCGTCCTCTGGAGGCGGGCCGATGACGCCGCATCGGAAACCCGCGTGGCCAGAACAGTCATCGCAGGAGCCGATTCCAGAACTCCTTCGGGAAAAACGACGAAAAAATTGGGCCGCACCTGTTTCCAATCGACCTCACGAAGCCCGGCCACACGGGTTTCCATGGGCACGCCCTGGATGTCGAAGGTCACCGCATCACCAACGCTCAGGCCCAGATCCCGGGCGATGCCAGACTCTACAGTGATTGGCACGGGCCCCTCGGCCTCGGTCGCCCGAGGAACAAATCGACCTGCGATCAAGCGTTCCGAGGCCACCAGTCTACCGCGAAAGGTGGAACGGTATTCCCGCCGAAGGGTCCATCCTGGAATGGGGCTGTTGGTCTCGGCCAGCAGACGGTCGGTACTCCGCCCCTTAAGGGACGTCATACGCATGGTCACGATCGGAGCCATGTCGAGAACCGGAAAACCCTCGGCTTGGACCGAAGCCACCACGGCCTCGCGCTGGTCCGGCTGGATGTCAAAGAGGATGGCGTTGGGTTGTTGGAGTCGGTCGGCCGGAAATAACTGGGTCAGCAGGACATCCCGGCTCAACTGGAGCGTCACCAGCAAGAAGGTGCCCAGGCCCACCGACGTCAGCACCAAGAGGGTGCGATTTCCTGGACGATGGAGACTCGCCAAGCCATGACGCACCGCGAACGGCCAACCGCCCGGCGTCCATTTCCTCACAATCCAGACCAACCCCCGAGCGACGCCGGCCAGGACTCCGAAGGCCGACAACAAGCCAGCTACCGTGGCCAATCCCTCCCAAGGCCTGCGGGCTTGGATTGTGGCAAAAAGACTCAATCCAAAGACGATCGCCAGACTGATCCGGATGCGCCACGGACGGTCTGAGGCATCACCCCGAGAATAGTCGCCCCGGATCACACTGAGGGGTGAGACCGAACGAAGGACCCCCAGCGGCAGCAGGGTAAAGGCGAGACTGACCGAAAACCCGGCCAAAGCAGCCACCAGGGCTGGCAACAGTTGAAACTGCACCTCGAAGGTGACCGGCAGCCAACCCTGGAGGAGTTGAGGAATTAACGGTTGAACCAGTCCTCCGATAGCCAGACCAACGGTGGTTCCCACCGCCGTGAGCGCCAGAGCCTGTGCTAGGTAAATGGCTGAAGTCGCATTAATCCCAGCCCCTAAACATCGAAGGATCGCTGCATTCGGCAATTTGGACCCCACATGCACTTGAAGAGCGCTGGCAACGCCAATCGAGCCAAGGATCAAGGCCACGGCCGCCACCAGATTTAGAAAACGGTTGAGGTTCTGAAGGGTTCGACCTAAGTCCTGCTTTCGCTTCTCCACCGTGTCCATCTCAAGACGCAGCTCGGACAACTCTGAGCCATGGGTGAGCGACCACTCCTCCACTGCAGCGGCCTCGGGCCAGCGGAACATCACCCGATAGCGAGCCAGGCTGGCCGCACCGAGCAATCCCGTGTCGGGCAACCGGGAGGCCGCAAAATATGCACGCGGTGCCAGCGCGGAAAAAGCAACCGTGTCTCCGGGCACACGCACGAGCGATCCCAGAATGCGGGTTTTCCAGCGGCCTATATGGACAGGATCACCGACCTTCAAACCGAATTGAAACAGCACGCTCGAATCCAAAATCACCCCGTCGCCACGGCGCAGCGCATCGAGTGCCGAAAGAGGCTCGCATTCGAGTTGGCCATAGAACGGAAATCCTCCCTCCAGCGCCCTTGCATTGACCAAGCGGGTCGCATTGGTCAGCGCCGGAAACACAGCCATGGTCGAAAAACTGGTCTCACGAGCATTTTCCAGGGCAGGAACAGATCGCGCCAGTGCCTCCGCCGCCGGCGAGAATGGTTGCCGCGACGACAGAACCAAATCTGCGCCAAGCAACGTCTTGGCCTGCGCATCAACGGCCGCCCGCAAGGTCGCCGACAACGAACCCACCGCAGCCAAGGCCGCCACCCCCAACGAGATGGACAACGAAAACCAGATCAACCGCACCCGGGAGGCGCGAGACTCCCGCCACGCCATACGCCAAGTCCACCGATGCAACAGCTCCCGAATCACACAGACAACCTAGTCTCATGTTCCATAAATGCGAGACACGACACCTACCCTGACTGAACCGGAAGCCGATTCCTCCAGCGTCGGGACACAAGAAATAGTTTTACCGAAAGCGTGACTGAAACGCTCTGATGGGAATCTGCATCCAAGGATTTTAATGAATCAAAAAAACCGATACGGTCGGAAAGTTCGACTGAGGATCCTGCATGCAAATTCGCTCCGCTCAATTCGTAATCAGCGCCACCAACCTGGATGGATGCCCGGACCCTGACATCCCGGAATTCGCCTTCATCGGGCGCTCCAACGTGGGCAAGTCCTCGCTCATCAACCGCCTCACTGGACAAGCTGGCCTCGCCAAAGTGTCGGCCACCCCGGGCCACACCAAGACGCTCAACTTCTTTCTCATCAACCGAGACTGGCATCTGGTAGATCTTCCTGGATACGGCTTCGCACAGAAGAACTTAGCTGCTCGGGAGCGCTTCGAGGAGATGATCATTGATTACCTTGAACAGCGGGAATCGCTCATCCGCGTGTTCGTGCTGATCGACTCACGCCTGCCGATGCAGAAACTCGACCGAGATTTCGTCCAATGGCTTATCGGAGCCGACATCGATTTTGCCCTAGTATTCACCAAGGTGGACAAGACCAAACCGGCCATCTTGCGAGAGACGCGCAGACAATTTGAGGCGCTCTTCCAGCAACTTGGCCTCTCAGCATCGCCCATGTTTGAAACCTCCTCTGAAACCGGCGCTGGGAAACTTGAAATCCTGCGATTCATCGGAGCCGAAGTGGCCAGCGTAGAATCCGACGAAGACGAGGACGGAGACAGCAGCAACGAAGTCATAGCCACGCCATAAGACCGCCAGAATTAACTCCCTCAAGAGGGACAGGCTCAAATATTTAAGGGACAGGCTCTTTTTTCGAAAGAACTCGTCCAGAGGCAACGAATAATGAGGCAGACGCTTCATGAGAACACGACGCCTCAAAGCCCATCCAGATGCCTCCAGCGGCTTCTACCACTGCATGTCCCGCGTGGTGGACCGACAACTCGTCTTCGGCGATATCGAAAAGGAGCACTTCGCATCTCTGATGCGCCAA